>JASEJN010000003.1 GCA_030016385.1 Clostridiales bacterium
ACTTTCATAATGCTCATTCGTTGATCAAAATAACATAATTCTATTTATGGCTGATTTCAAATTACGAATTGAAGTAAATTATTTCTTCGATTCGACGGACCTAAAGATTCGTCAAACTCCGGGTTTGTCAAATCTTCAGTTTGTGACATGAACTGTATTATTTTGGGCGCCTATATCACAGCTGATTTTATTATTTAAAAGCATACTTGTACTAAAAAAATTAATTTGTAACAACAGGATTTAAAATTACAAATTACGAATTGATGTTGGTTAAGCTCTATTAAAAAGCTCTATAAATTCAGAATTTGTCTTTGTTTTCATCAGCCTGTTCAATAAAAGTTCTGTAACTTCGTAAGCAGGAGCTTCATTGAGCTGTTTTCTCACAGAAAGTGAAGCTTCAAATTCCCTAGGAGTAAGCAGAAGATCGTCTCTTCTTGTACCCGACTTGTTTATATCTATTGCAGGGAATACTCTTCTTTCTTGAAGTTTTCTATCAAGATGAATTTCCATATTTCCGGTGCCCTTAAACTCTTCAAATATAACATCATCCATTCTGCTTCCTGTTTCTATTAATGCAGTTGCAAGTATGGTAAGGCTGCCTCCCCCTTCGATGTTTCTCGCAGCTCCGAAAAATTTCTTCGGCATATGGAGTGCCCCGGGATCAAGTCCACCTGAAAGAGTCCTGCCTGTAGGCGGTATTGTAAGGTTATAAGCTCTAGCAAGTCTTGTTATGCTATCCATTAGTATAACAACATCTCTTTTTTGCTCTACTAACCTTTTCGCCCTCTCAAGCACCATTTCAGCAACCCTTGTGTGATGCTCGGGCTCCTCGTCAAATGTCGAATAGACGACTTCACCCTTTATTGATCTTTGCATATCCGTAACTTCTTCAGGCCTTTCATCTATTAAAAGTACTATTAAATGAACATGGGGATGATTTATAGACATAGCATTAGCGATCTTTTTTAATAGCACTGTTTTCCCTGCCTTAGGCGCCGCAACTATTAAACCTCTTTGCCCTTTTCCCATAGGAGCAAGGAAATCTATTATTCTCGTTGCCAGCTCATTCGGGGTGGTTTCAAGTGTTAACCTTTCGTGCGGATATATTGGAGTAAGATTTTCAAAAGGAATTCTCTTGATTGCCCTATCGGGCTCTTCATCATTTATAGCTTGAACATAAAGAAGTGCCTGAAATTTTTCACTTTCTTTAGGAGTTCTTACTTTCCCTCGTATTTTGTCTCCTGTTTTTAAATTGAACCTTCTTATTTGAGATGGTGAAACATAAATATCTCTCTGACTTGGAAGATAATTCTCTAATCTTAAAAAACCATATCCTGTATTCTCGATAAGTTCGAGTATCCCTTCAGCTGTTTCAGAACCCTGCAATATTTCTTGAAGTCTTTCCCTTTTTTCAACATTTACATCTGAAAGATCCATATGACCATGACCTGTAGTTCGGTCTGTTTTTTCAGTATTAATCATTTCAGGTTTAGGTTTTTCATACTTTCTTCTCTCTTTAAGTTTTTCATCCTGTACTTTAGATTCCTCTACCTCTTCTGTTTTATCTGATTCTTCGGGAGTTTCAACTTCAACCTTCTCTTTATCCTTCTCTTTTTCTTCTTTTACAGCACTTTTTTGCACTAGCTTTTCTATAAGCTCGCTTTTTCTGTATTTTGTAACGCTTTTTATCCCTGCTTCCTTCGCAAGATCCCGAAGTTTAAACAGCGTCAACTTTTTTAATTCCTCAAATTCCAACCTATCACCTCCTGCATAGTTTTGAACGAGGACTCAATATATTATAACTTAATATAACAATAATAGCAACAATAGCAAAAATAAAAGTTGGGAAATGGCGGATTCTTTATATAATTTAGTCTTATCCATATTTCAACAGTTTTATACAATTATGCTATTTTTTTATTTCCTGCCTGTAATTTACCTGCTGTGTTGAAAAAATTTTTAAATTTTCCTGTTCATTGGTAATAAAATATTTCCACGAGATATACTGGTTCTGTTCAAGCACTTTTTCCCCATTTGCCTGGAATATCATGTTCTGGCCTGTTATCACCTCTTTTAAGTGCCATGTCTCGTCTACAGAATAGCATGCTGTTTTTTCATCCGTAAAAGATAAATCTTTAAAGTTGACTTTAAAATCGCTTATCTGATATTTGCTCCCATTGAACCTTTCGGTATCTTTCATATATTCTTTATATAATTTATCGCTCAGATATTGTTTTATATAATCAGATTTTTGCGTCATACAATAATCCGACCATCCTTTGCAAAAATTAAATATCAATTTCTGAGCACTGCTCTTAAAGTCTTCATCAGGCGTCAAATCTATATTTATTTCATATTCAGGCTTTTCTATATCATATGCCGTATCTGTTTCTTTGTTTGAAGCCATATTTGAAAGGTTAGCTTTAATATCATGTATTCCGAATATGACACCGTTTATATTCAAGCTGCCCGCCTTTACAGTTCCTGCGTAAGTCCCGTCGATGTATATTTCCGTCCCGTCAATAGAATTTATACAAAGATTGCTTAGCTTAAACGGGAATATAACCTTCCACTCCCTCTTCAATCCCAAAAAGCTGCTTTTGGTATTATACAGCGTGATTTTATCCATGGATGGAGCTTCTTTCCCGGGCAATACGATATCTATATTTTTTGTTCCGCTACCGCTTCCATCCGTTATTTTTTTTATAGCAGCATTTGAAGTATTATCATACTTTTGCTTTAGTACGTTTATTATATCGTTTTCCTTGACCATCATGCCATATGGAATATCTATATAATATTTTATTGCTTCCCGGTAATCCCTTTTGTTCAATAGCTCAATATATTTCCCGGCAGTAAAAGCAGGTGTCGATGGTATTATGACTTTGATAATAAATAAATCGGCGGCTGCTAAAATAATCATCGATGATAAAACTACAGCAAAAATCTTTTTAAATGATCTGCTTTTTATCATCTGCAATAACCTTTTGAAAATATTCTCGGCCATATTCGCTATCTTATTTGATTTCCTTATGTGAATCGCCGTAATGTTTGTTTTACCTCTCAAAATATCGTATCCTTCTTTCATAAAGTTTTATATTAAAGAATATTCATTTTGTGGATATAAAAGAATATATGTTTTTATCACTTCTCAAGCTCTTATATAAAAATTCCGGCTATCCCTGCCGACAATAATCTGTATACACCTGGAGCCGGCAACATCAAACTGCTTTTTTGAGTATATCCAGATACATCGTTTCCTATAACCTCGATTCGTAATATGAAATCAGTCATAAATATAATTATGTTATTTTGAACAACGAATGAGCATTATAAAAATTTTGATAAGTTCTTGGCTTTGCTGCCATAGGGAATCGAAGTCCCTATAACCTTATACTTGAATTTGTAAACAAAACACCACAGTTCATATTGCGGAAATGGAAAGAAGATGGGCTTATTTATTTTCGGGCAAAAAAATAAAACAGCCTTTAAAGGCTGCTTTGCTGTTTATTTTTTCTGTTCTCAAGCGATGCCCGTATAAAATCTTTGAATAAAGGATGAGGCCTGTTTGGTCTCGATTTAAATTCAGGGTGGAACTGTACCCCGATAAACCATGGCTGATCCTTGAGCTCAACTATTTCTACAAGTCTGCCGTCAGGTGATATGCCCGACAATTCCATGCCATGTGATACAAACTCGTCCCTGTATTGATTATTAAATTCATACCTGTGCCTGTGCCTTTCATATATGAGTTCATCATTATAGCACTTCTTCGCAAGGCTGTTTTCCTTCAGTTTGCATGGATATAAACCAAGCCTCATCGTGCCGCCCTTTTCATCGATATCCCTTTGTTCCGGCATCAGATCGATTACAGGATACGGTGTGTCCGCATCTATCTCTGAACTGTGCGCTCCTTTTAGACCCAATACATCCCTTGCGAATTCAATAACGGCACACTGCATTCCAAGGCATATTCCGAAAAACGGCACCTTATTTTCCCTTGCATACCTTGCCGCCAGTATCTTTCCTTCAATACCTCTGTCTCCAAATCCTCCGGGAACCAGTATCCCATCGGCATCCTTCAACAATTCTCCCATATTGTCCACAGTAACGTCACATGCATTCACCCAGTCTATCGTGACATCGCAGTCGTTGTAAAATCCGCCGTGCTTCAGTGCCTCTACGACAGACAGATATGCGTCATGCAATTCCACATATTTACCTACAAGGGCTATCTTAACTTTATGTTTTAAATTTTTAATCCTATTTACAAGTGCACGCCACTCATCCATATCATCAGGCTTGCATTTCAATCCAAGCTTTTTGCATACCATCTCGTCCAAGCCTTCATCTTTTAGAAGAAGTGGTACTTCATATATGTTTTCCACATCCACATTCTGAATAACAGAGTTGCTGTCGACATTACAGAACAAACCGATTTTATCCTTCAAATCCCTCGATAGCGGTTTTTCCGTCCTACATACTATAATATCCGGTTGTATGCCGATACTTCTCAATTCCTTGACGCTGTGCTGTGTCGGCTTGGTCTTAAGCTCTCCGGTTTTCTTGAGATAAGGAACCAGTGTCACATGGACAAAAAGTACATTCTCCATCCCAACCTCATATTTAATTTGCCTTATGGCCTCAAGAAATGGAAGGCTTTCTATATCTCCCACTGTGCCGCCTATTTCAGTTATAACAATATCGACACTGCCTTCCTTTGCCACTCTGTAAACCCTCTGCTTAATCTCATTTGTTATATGAGGGATTACCTGTACAGTACCGCCGAGGAAGTCTCCCTTTCTCTCTTTTGAAATAACCGACCAGTATACTTTTCCTGTAGTAACATTGCTGTTTTTACTCAAATTCTCATCGATAAATCTTTCATAATGCCCAAGATCCAAATCTGTTTCAGCCCCATCATCTGTTACAAATACCTCGCCATGCTGATATGGACTCATAGTACCGGGATCTATATTAATATATGGATCAAATTTCTGTATCGAAACCTTAAGACCGCGATCCTTAAGGAGCCTTCCCAGGGATGCGGCTGTAATGCCCTTACCGAGTGAAGAAACGACTCCACCTGTTACAAATATATATTTAGTGGCCAATTTTACCCCCTCCTCATTTTAACTTTAACCTTTATATTTTACATTATATAAAAGATTAATTCAACAATTTATGCTAAAATAATTATGTGTCATGCTGAACATTTATGAGTGCAATGTATATATATCTTCGATTTGTAAATTTAGCTTATGTTATTTTGAACGCTCATTCGCCAGATTCAATCTTTGTAAGTTCTAAGACCTGATTTCAAATTGCGAATTGAAAGTATATATATTTCTTCGAATATAAAATATGCACTTACACCCGGCATTTATTCGCTATTTTAAATTTAGAAGGAGAGTGGATTTATTGGCCAGCTTTTTTACAGACGCTCCGCAATATATACTTCAACTTGTCGACCTATTTTACAAAATATCGTTAATAATAGCACTCTTTTATGCAACAAGGGCATTAAGAATCTATATCGATAAAAACCAGAAAAAATAAACTTTATAAATGCCCAAGGGGCTGCAAATTTTATGTTTTGCAGTCCCTTGGGCATTTCTTTATTCGTATCTTAAAATGTACACTTTTTTCGATCCCTTAAGATCATCCTTTTTGATCTCTATGGTGCGCTTATCGCTTTTCTCCGCATTGCCCATCATTTCAATAAATTTGTCAGCCGTATCAATAGGCATCTGAACCATAGGAGTTTTATAGTGCATGGGGATTACTATAGCTGGGTTCAACTGAGATACAACCTTCACAGCTGTCTTTGCATCTATTGTGAAATTACCTCCCACAGGAATGAACAAAACATCTATTTTCCCTATCGAATTCAATTGCCTGGCATCAAGTATATGCCCGAGATCACCTAAATGGCATACATTCATCCCATCAATGCCAAAGACATATATTATATTGCTTCCTCTCTTTTCACCGTTTACATTATCATGGAAAGATGCAATACCTTTTATATTTATATCCTTGACCTGAAAGTTTCCCACTTTTTTTATTACCTTGAAATCACCCTTTACCGCATGGATATAATTATGATCAAAATGATCATGGCTTACGGTAACTATATCCGCCCTTGTATCCGGCAACCTGTATCCCACGCTGCTGTCAAAAGGGTCCGTTACGATTGTCACGCCATCAGTACCGTGGATTTCAAAGCATGAATGCCCAAACCATTTTATTCTCATATAATCATCTCCATCAATATTATAAACTTTATTGCAGGCGTATAAAGACTATTGGAATAATATTCTTCAAATATAAATATGCACCACTTTATGGCTCAATTTTTACATAACGCCTTGAAGCATAATTTATAAGAAGCGGATACAAAAATGCCCCGAGTACCGCATATACAGCGACCAGCAGCAGATATCCCAATGTGATATTCCTAAGCCATTTTACTACGATGAAAATAAGGACACCGTTCCATAACAGATTGAAAAATCCGCTGACTAATCCGTTCATGTTCTGCTTTACCGCCTTTTGCGGGTCATCCCATACTAAAAGGGGCCTGAAAACATCTATAAAGATCCCTATCTCGGTCACACATACAGATGAAAGAGTCGATATTACAAATATGGTAAAAATATTTATAAAAGAAAGCTTTGCAATGGCACCCAATGCAACTGTACAAAATATATTGCCAACGATCATAAGAACCAGAGAATGTACCATTTTGCCCTGTATCTGCTCTTTTGGGGTAACCGGTATGTACTTGGATATATAAAAATCAGAGCCCTCCCTTGAAAGCGATGTGGGGGGAGTCATATTAAAAACTACAGAAAACAGTGTGATACAAAGAACGACTATGCTTGAAATATAGCTCCCGTTTACATTGCTTATCAAATTCTCATTATTATTCATCGCAAGCCTTCCTGTAAAAAGGTAAGTCAATATGAATATGGAAGGCACAAGCACTATTGGCAGGACATTGTTTATAAAAAATGCGGGCACTCTCAGCAAAATCCAGAATTCCCTCCAGAATATCGCCATAACCTTGCTTTTAGTTTTTATTTCGCCATTAAGCTCAGCTTCGTTTATTTTCTTCCTCTTTGATGCCGTTTCGCTGGATCCTATATATCCGCCGAAATAAAGCATCTCGCCTAGGTACAAAAACAGGCAGACAAATGCAATGGATGCTGCGACAAATAATATCATATACAAAAATCCCTCTGCGACGCCGCTTTTGACTAAGGATAAGCTTATCCAGGCTGAGGGGGGAAATATTGAGGACATTTGATTTATCAGACCGTTTTCCGCAAATATCTTTTTCATGATTTCCTGTGGATTTTCGCTTATTGACATCTTTTGAATATAAAACTCTACGCCGAGTATTGCGAATATCGAAATTATCATCCCTATAATCCTGAAAAGATCTCTCCTTTTCCCTATGTTGGTCGCTTTCATGACAAGAATCGAAAGTATCGATGCAATCGAAAGCGGTATTAACGGCATAAGGGCAATATCCATCACGGAATAGATCCAGAATAATACGCCTGCTTTGCTGTTTATGCCATATACTATTACCGGAGGCAGTACAAGCGGAATCTCAAACAGATATTCAGCCAATAGCACTATCGAAAATTTTGCTCCCAGTATATATGAAGGCTTCAGCGGCAGTGAAACAAGATACTCGGTATCATTTGTAAAATAAAATATGCTTATGACATAAAAAAAACCAAAAAACAATATTATAACGCATGATGTGGCAACCCCTAATGTTATAATGGCACCGCCCTGTCCGTTAATCTCTGATAACATCTCATATGCTTTTGCCATGAAGAAGGAATACCCTGCTATTATGGGAGAAAAAGAAATAATCAATATGGCTATAATACCTGCGAATTTAAAAATTTCTTTTCTGTCTTTTTTTGCTTTATATTTTAGTGAGGATATACCATATGCAGTATTGAATAATATTTTGAACAATGATACGGCCTTATTCATTTTTCAGTCATCTCCAGGAATATATTCTCTAAGGATTCGTCACCCTTCGCATATTCTCTTATCTCATCCATGCTGCCGCAGAATATAAGTTTCCCTTTGTTTATAATTCCTATCCTGTCACATAACTTTTCTGCGACTTCAAGTACATGGGTGGAAAAGAATACCGTTTTCCCCTGAAGGGTATGTTCGCGCATCATTTCCTTCAGCGTAAAAGATGACTTGGGATCAAGACCTGTCATGGGCTCGTCGAGTATCCATACAGAAGGATTATGGAGCAGCGCTCCGATAACGATGATTTTTTGCTTCATGCCGTGAGAATAGCTCTGCAACAGATCATATACGGCATCCGACAGTTCAAACCTTTCAAGCAACGATGTCATTCTCTCTTTCCTTAAGTTTAAAGAGACTTCATACACATCAGCCATAAAATTCAGATATTCTATGCCCTTTAGTTTATTATACATATCCGGGTTATCCGGAACATATCCAAACTGCATCTTGGCTTTTATAGTATCTTTTGCAATATCATACCCGTTTATCTTTATGCTGCCGCTGTCAGGATTCAATATTCCTGTCATCATTTTGATCGTTGTCGTCTTTCCCGCGCCATTCGGCCCTAAAAATCCGAATATCTCCCCATCCTCTATATTGAGGTCAAGGCCATCTACGGCCTTCGTTTCGCTTCCTCCATAACTTTTTGAAACATCTTCTATTTGTATCATTCTTTCATCCCCCACTTTTCTTGTACGCATTTATCCAAACATAATCTTCAACTAATATATTACCATATTTAGTTAGATACATCTATAATAGATATACCTTTCTTCGATTCGTAATTTGAGCTTATGTTATTTTGAGCACTCATTCGCCAGATTCAAGTTTTGTAAATCAATTACCTTAAGATGATGTATCTGTTTGTTTCGGATATAGTTTTGCCGGTTTTGGGGGTAAGAAAATGATCCGTATAAAGAAGCGTCTTGCCGAACAGTTTTATATTTATAAGGTTGTTGTTGGCATCGCTTGTATTCTGGCTTTTTTTCAGATCATATATTTTATCCTTTAAAATATCGTATACTGTAACGGAATCCAGATAACTATTGTTCCATGTTATATAGCCATTACCCGCAAAATAGTCATGGACTTCTTTCTCTGGAAACTTTGTATAATCAGATTTGGCTATAGTCTTTTTCTTGCCTGTAACCGTATTCAAAATTACTATGGATGAACCGTCGATATCGTTGGATAAGCATATTACATAGGTTTCCCATATAATCGGACTGCTCAAGTTATCATCTTCAGTCAATTTTACAAAGCCACCGGATTTTATACTGTATATATAAACATCGCTTTTTTGATTCTTTTCATCATTTATGTCCTTGCTTACGCTCCATACCACATAATTGCCGTTTATATAAGGATCGCTTATGCCGATATCGCTATTATCAGCTTGAGTAAAGATCGTTTTGGCGCCATCATTCTTTATATCATAAAGTTTTATGAGATACCCTTGTTTGTCGACCCCGGGAATAACATCGTGTATTCTATATACGAGATAATCCCTTGAGGCTGACATTCCTTGAGGAGACATGGCGATCCCTTTATTTTCCGCCGCTGTATCTCCATCAATTTTAATTATCTGGCTGCCTTTTTTGATATATAAACCCCAGTTTGTCATATCTTCGCTCTCATCATCGTTGTCCTCTTCCCATATATAGCAGTCATTAGATATTGTAAAAAAGTTTATTTTGTTACCTGGCTGCAGCGCATCCATGATTGTTTCCGATTTACCCGAAGGGATGTCGTAAACTTGTATGCTTTTCTTATCGCTGTATTTTGTATAATATATTTTTTTATCTTGCGCATATTCATAACTTATATTCCCGGTGAAAGTCCCCTCTTCAATTATCGGACTTATCGTGCTGTTATCCTTGGATGCCATAATGTCAACCTTTTTAAGGCTAAGTGTCGATCTTCTACCATAAATATAAGCGGCAGTACAAATCGATGCCGTGACAGCCAAAACTATGACGCATAAATACCACTTTTTCAAAATAACACCTCGCTTTACCTTTGAAAATATAAAACAACAGACCTTTTCTCCATGTTTGTCCATTATTATTATTTCCTTATTTAGCCAGTTTAAACATTAAAAAAGAATCTTCCCTTAAAAACTCAGGAAGATTCTTTTTAACAACTTAATAATCAACCGGCCAAATTACATTCTCTCCGGTGCGCTGACGCCGAGTATACTTAAACAATTTTCAATAACAATCCTTACGGAATCGATAAGCACCATCCTCGCATACATCAAATTTTCATCTGCACCCTTCACTCTGCAGCTGTTATAAAATGTATGAAAACAGGACGCAAGATCTATAACATATTTCGTTATCCTGCTCGGATCCAGCGTGTTTGCCGACTGAGCCAGCTCATCCGGAAACTCTGCAAGCTTTTTAATGAGCTCAATCTCATTGTTTTCCTTCAACAAATCAAATTTTACGGAAGATATTTCAGGGAAAGCGATATGTTCATCATCAAGCTGTTTTAATATGCTGCAGATTCTGGCATGAGCATATTGGACATAGTATACTGGATTCTCGTTGGATTTTTCAACTGCAAGATCCAGATCAAACTCAAGATGGGTATCTGCAGACCTCAAATCGAAGAAAAACCTTGCAGCATCCTTCCCGACTTCTTCAATAAGGTCCGACAGCGTAAATATCTGGCCTCTTCTCTTCGACATCCTTGTAACCTTGCCGTTTCTTATAAGCCTTACAAGCTGCATTATAATAACCTCAAGGGATCCGCTTTTAACGCCCAATGCTGCCATGGCACCCTTCATCCTTGGTACGTGGCCATAATGATCCGCGCCCAATATGTCTATAACCTTGTCAAACTTCCTTACAATAAATTTATTCCGGTGATATGCAACGTCCCCGGCAAAATATGTAGGAATTCCATTTGTCCTTACTAAAACTTCATCCTTCTCGACTCCGAAATCGGTAGCCTTAAACCAAACAGCATCATCTTTTTCATAAGTATTCCCCGATTCCTTGAAAAATTTTATAGTATCTTCTATATCACCGTTATCATAAAGACTCTTCTCAGAAAACCATACATCGAATTTGACACCGAAAGCTTCCAGATCCTTCTTCATCCTGTCGATATTTATCTTTAAGGCATAATCCACAAGAGCCTTTCGCCTTTCGTCAGGCTTTGCATTCAGATACTTATCCCCATTTATCTCTTTGAATCTTTTAGCATGTTCCATTATGTCCTCACCCTGATACCCGTCTTCCGGAATTTTTGCCTCAATTCCAAAAAGCTGTAGATATCTTGCTTCAAGGGACCTTCCGAATTTCTCTATCTGATTTCCGGCATCATTTACGTAAAACTCTTTCTCCACATCGTATCCTGCCCATTTCAAAACTTCCGCCAGAATATCGCCTATGGCTCCTCCCCTTGCATTCCCGATATGCATCGGTCCTGTGGGATTTGCACTTACAAATTCCACCTGTATCCTTTTGCCATTGCCTATATTGCACTTTCCATAATTATCTCTTTCACGCTGTATTATTTTAAGCCCTTCATACAGCCAGTCATCCTTCAATTTAAAATTAATAAAACCCGGGCCCGCGATTTCGATGTTTTTTATATACGTATTATCGATATCTATATTCTTCAGTATTGTTTCAGCGATCACCCTCGGAGGTTTCTTCGCCTGCTTTGAAAGAAGCATAGCGATATTAGTCGCAAGATCGCCATGTTCTTTCTGCCTGGGAACCTCGAGCATTATTTCAGGTATATCCGTAATATTGATTTCTCCCTTTTTAATCGATTCTTTAAGGGAATCCATTACCGCGCCCTGTACGTTTTCCCTTACGATACCCGTTATATCAGCCATTAAATTCACTCCTTAATTGCTTTTTTGAATTTTTATATATAATTCATTTGAACTCGCATTGTATCCACACATTTCAAGCTCATATAAGAGCTTTACTTCTCCCCCTTCATCCCCCACATTTATATCAACTAAAGAAGGGTTTATAACAAGCTCTGTTATTCCAAACGGTGTCTTGTACAAGCTTATATCCTTTTTACCTTTTTTAAAACCCAATTTTGCACTTATCGTGCCAAATCTTATAAGGTCAACTTGATCATCATCTATTTTAACAGTCGTTGTAGTCCCTTCCATACCGGATATTTCGGTCTCATCGTATACGACAAAATATGAACTTTCCTTTTTATAAAATTTACCTGTCGTTATCAGCTCGATTTTTTCGTCTTCGCCATCTATAACTTGTTTGCTTTTTACATTTACAATGACCTTTTTATTCAAGCATAACCCTTCTTTGAGGTGTATTTTTTATATACACTCTTCTTTGGCATTTTTATAAGTCAATATTTCTCTATATCTATTTTCTCTATATTATCAATTTTTCTTTCAAGAAATCGTGCACCGACCTTCACAAACTTTTCAGGATCATCACTTACATAATATCTGTATACAGGTGAACCTTTATCCTCTCTTGCAAGATTGTATCCCTTCAAAAGCTTTATAAATTCTTTTGCGGTCTCGCAGGCAGGATCTATAAGCGTAACCTTATTCCCAGCTATATCGCCTACAACCTTTTTAAGAAGGGGATAATGAGTACACCCCATCACCAATGTATCGACATTTTTTGAAAGCACAGGCTTCAAATATTCTCTTGCCACAATAGAAGCCACTTCCGTTTCGGACCAGCCTTCCTCGACAAGAGGCACAAACAGGGGACATGAGTTTGAAATTATCTCCTTGGAGCCGTCAACTTTTTCGATGGCATCCTTGTATGCTCCGCTCTCTATCGTAGCAGGCGTACCTATAACGCCGATCCTGCCGTTTCTATTTGCTGAAACGGCTGCGGCCGCCCCAGGGCCTATAACTCCTATAACAGGCAGCAAAAAGTGCCTTTTGACTTCCGGCATAGCGATTGCGGATGCCGTATTGCAGGCTATGACCAACGCCTTGATATTTTTTGAAAGCAAAAATCTTATAGATTGAAAAGTATATTTTATTATAATGTCCCTCGATCTCGTACCATAAGGAACCCTGGCGGTATCCCCAAAATACACTATATTCTCATTTGGAAGACCCCGTATCAACTCCTTTAGCACTGTAAGCCCCCCTATGCCGGAGTCAAACACTCCTATAGGTCTATTATCCACTTAAAAACCCCCAATCATAACATAAACGCTGCAATATTTTTATCTGAAGCAGGTTTTACGTCTATAACTTTAAAATTTTGATCGTTTTTTAATCCATATCTTACTTCCACACAATCCATCATGTTTCCCTTGCTGTACCTTGCTGCAATTTCCGCAGCCAGCAAAATACCTTTTTCATCTGGCACTCCTCTTAATATTACAGTTGAACCGCTGTATTTTACAGCATCGAATATAAGGTCGTCCTCTTTTTGAAGACTTTCCAGCAACTTATATTCATCTGCATTTCTTGTGGATATCAATTTAATAAGAGGGGATATCCTGAAATGTCTGCCTATTTTTAGCACCTCTATATCCTTTAAATCAAAATCCTTTTCATAAGTGAATAGGTCTTTCAGCCTTCTTGAAAATTCTATCTCAGTTAGCTTGCATCCACCAGCCGGTGATGGATAATCGTTAATGCCAAGCTTTTTTGCAAGATCCATCTGCGCCTTCCTTGATCTGCCTTTTATGTCAAGCAGCCTTTCTCTGTCGACCAGCCCCTGTTTTTCCATTTCGGTAGGAGGCAGGTTTTTTGCACATAACGGACGCAGTATTTTAGATGCGTAACCTGATTCATTCTTTACAATATTAAGAGACTGCAGATTTTGTGACATCGGCCTCTCATTCAGCACCTCACCTGTCAATAAAAAATCCGCGCCGACATTTTCCATGAGCTCCCCTGCCTTTTTCAGCATAAGGGCATGGCAGTCGATGCATGGGTTCATGTTTTTGCCATACCCATGCTTAGGATTCCTTACCATTTTGATATGCTCTTCTGTAAAATCTATTACTTTTAAAGGTATATCTATAGTCTTAGCCATCCTTACGGCATTTTTAGACCCAAAAAAAGCGGATTTAAAACAAACTCCCAGGACATCTATCCCCTGATCCTTGATAATCTTGGCTGCGATTGTGCTGTCAAGGCCCCCTGACATCAGCGCTATAGCCTTTACCATAATATAACCTCCCGTATTTATAATGTTAACCTGTTGTTCAAAATAGCACGACTCTATTTATATGTGATTTCATATTACAAGCCAAAATTATATAGAACAAGGAAACGGGCAAATAAATATGCCCGTTCCCCCTTTTATTTGCTTTTTACTATTTGCTTCCCTTTACTCCACCCAAACTTGCCTTTTCCAAAAGCTTGGTATCGTAGGTATAAATATTCTCATTCATTTCATCATATCTCTTCAGCGAATACTGTATAAGCCTGTCTGTAAGATCTTTAAAGCTTATGCCAAGAGGTTCCCACAGATAAAAAGCAAATGATCCGGGTATGGTATTGATTTCATTTACATAAACTTTCAGCGAAGATTTTTCCATAAGAAAATCTATTCTCGATACACCTGAACAATCCAGCGCCTTAAAAACCTCGGCAGATAATTTTTTTATCTCTTCAGATTTCTCTTTTGGAATAGGTGCCGGTATTTTCCTTGAAGCGCTTTTCATTCCCTTGGAACTTCCCTGGCGCATGTATTTATCATCAAAGCTTAAAAATTCCTCCCATGATACGGGCATCTCGCATACGGAAGTTAAAACTTCGTCATCCATCCCAAGACACGAACAGTTTATCTCGACAGGATCCAAAACTCCTTCCTCCACGATAATCTTTCTGTCATATCTTATGGCAATCTCTATCGCATCCACAAGACCCGCCCTGTCCTTTGCCTTGCTTATCCCTATACTTGAGCCAAGATTGGCAGGTTTTACGAACATGGGATATTTGACTTTGCCCTCCACTTTGTTTAAAACAGACTCCCTGTCCCTTTCATAATCTTTTCTTAAGAACCACGTATAATTCACAATAGGAATTCCATTTGCCTTAAATATATCCTTCATTATAATCTTATCCATTCCGACTGCCGAGCCTGTAACCGCACTACCTACATAGGGAATATTCGCAAGCTCGAAGAGTCCTTGCATTGTCCCATCTTCGCCGTGCATGCCATGAAGTGCAGGAAAGGCAACATCCACCTTGATCGATTCAGCTTCCTTTTTGAAAAGCCCCGCTTTAAACGGATAAAAGTACAGACATTTCATGGATGGCACAGGCGGCAGGAACACCTTTTTTACACTGCTTAATAGTCTTTTGATATCTTTATAATTCTTAATATTTAAAAGCTCTTCACCTGTATACCAATCTCCATCTTTGCTCACATAAACAGGCACCACATTATATTTTGACCTGTCTATATTGTCCATCACCTGAAGTCCTGTAATAATTGATACCTCATGTTCTACAGAACGTCCGCCAAACATAACGGCAACATTTAGTTTAGGCATTTTTTAATACTCTCCCTTAAATATAAATTTACTTCGATTACTTTTCATTATAATTATCCGGAAGATCATTTTCAAATAAAACAACATCATTTACCTTTACTATCTGCCCTATCTTCTTTTGAGCCTCATTCAAATCAGGCACGACTATTATCTTATCTTCCGGGAAATTCCCCATTTTGAGCCCTTCTATGATGGGTTTCGATCTTTTTATTCCAACAAGTATAGCAAGATCACAACACTTAGACATTACCTTGCCAAACTTTTTATTTTCCTCATATTCAATGGAGCCAAGCTCCACCATGCCCGGCGTCACGACTATCCTGCTGCCGTCGGTAAATTCCTTTATAGCTTCCAGCGCTTCTCTTGAACCAACAGGATTTGAATTGAATGCATCGTCTATTACAGTAACACCGTTATTTGTCTTGAGTATTTCCAATCTGTGAGGGACAGGTTCTATTTTCGATATTCCCCTCTTTATCTCATCTGGTGTAAGACCGAGTTTGAGGGCTGCACAAATTGCTGCCAGCAAGTTGCTTACATTATGCTTCCCCAGAAGCCTCGTCTGACATTCAAACTCTATTCCATCCTGGCTCTTAACCTTGAATCTCAATCCTTCCTTTGAAATTTTTATACCCTCGGCAGTTAAAAATATATCGCTGTCGCCGCCTTTTATGCTGTATATAAGCGTTTCAATGCCTGTTTTCCTCGCAAGGTTCAAGCAGTATGAATTATCTCCGTTAAATATGGCCGTTCCATAATAAGGCAAGGCCTGTATAAGTTCGTACTTTGTCTTAACGATATTTGCAAGAGATTTAAATGTTTCAAGATGCTGCGGCCCTATGGATGTTAAAATGCCGACAGTAGGATTTACCAATTTACATAGCGTTTTTATATCTCCAACATTCCTTGCGCCCATCTCACAGACAAATACTTCATGATTATCTTTCAACTGTTCTCTTATTACCCTTGTTATACCCATCGGAGTATTGTAACTTTCCGGAGTCATAAGCGTATTGTATTTTTCAGACAGTATTGTCTTCAAAAAATACTTCGTACTTGTCTTCCCATAACTTCCGGTAATACCTATAACCTTTAGGTTTTTCATTCCTGCGATTTTAAGCTGGGCTATCCTGTAATATCTATAATGCACCAGCATTTCAAATGGGTATATTAAAAAAGTCGATAGAGCCATATTCAAAGGATGAAGAAATTTTATTAAAGACAGATACAGTATAAAAAATATTATATTCTTGGCTAAAAAGCAAGCCGCACCCGTCCATAACAATAAAAGCAGCAGGTTAGTTATAAAAAGCCTTATGGCTCTGGGTGTGAACCTTAAAGGTTTTTTAGCCTTTCTTTTAACGGACATGTTTTTATAAATCATATAGACGTTTACAAAAGCCCATACGATAAAAGCGCTGTAGCCCAATAAAACTTCGTTCTTGGTTACATAATACAAAGCCAGAAAAAGTCCGGCAACAGCAAGCACAATAAGCTCCTTTAAAAACAAAGAACATATATTGTTGGTTATCCACCGTAAATACTGGGTAGGTTTGTATCCTTCAAGCTGTGCCATATGCAGCTGCCTGATACTCAGAAGGTATACAGCCCAAGCGAATATTGAAGCGGATAAAATATATAATATTACAGTCATTCTATTCATTCCCTTCAAAATATTTGGAAACAATTATATTGAAATCATTTATCTTATCCAGATATGAAAAATGTCCGGCTCCTTTGAATACTACAAGCCCTGCATCAGGTATTTCCCTTTCCATTATCTTTGCGTTATTAAGCGGTGTATCCTTATCGTTTTCACCCCATATCAGAAGAACAGGGGCTTTGATATTCTTAAGATACCCTTTTAAATCCTGGTTTACCACTTTTACAAAGGTTCCTCGCAGATTCGCCGATTCTCTATAATCTTTTGAACCATACTTTTTATAAAATTTTTCTAATTTGGCATTTTTATCTCTTTCAGGCGTAAACATAATATATAACTTTTTCATAATCTTAAATCTATAAACCCTAAAATAATATTTTATAGTCCTCTTCGGAAGTATTCCCGCACTGTCCACCAGGACCACCTTATCCACTTTTTGCGGATACAGTGCCGCAAACATTATGGATACCCTTCCTCCAAAGGAGTGCCCTATGATATTTGCTTTTTCGATTTTAAGTTCCTCAAAAAATCTAACGAGCATTCTGGTATAATCGTCCACACCCCACGGTCTGTCTGGCAATGTCGATTGTCCAAACCCTGGAAAATCCAGAGCGTAAACTTTGAACTTTTGCGACAGATAGTTAAAAACAGGCAAAAAACTATCCGCTCTGCCCCCCCAGCCATGAAGAAGCACAACATTCTGACCATGGCCAGCCTCTTTATAATATATATCCATATTATCTATTTTTAAATACATCAAACTCGACCTTTCAAGCAGCCGCGCTTTAAACGCACAGCCCACCATAATATGATATGTATGAATACTACTCTATATTATATATAAAGACAGGTTAAATTGAAAGAGAATTAGAAAAAGGTGCATGTTTTATATTCGAATATAAAACATGCACCTTTCCATATGGATATTCAAGATTCAGCATGATCGGAGGCTATGTCTTCCCCGCTCCATATTTTCTGCTGGGTCCATTTTTCATCCTCATCTGTCCAGAATTCATCTTTATAAGAAAGGCCCAGCGGGAGGAACACTGTTGAGCATAAATAAAGGCTTCCTGTTGAGATATATCCCTCTCCCAATCCGGGCTGTCTCCCATACAACCCTATTTTAAGCCAGCCATTTTCATCAAACGTGCCAGGCGCTTCAAAACACTTTTTTATAACTGCCTGCAGTGCACATCTGACCTGCGCAGGCAGCAATCCATCAGGCAATTCCCTTTTTAATGCCATTTGCGCAAGAAGCTGAAAAGCACCGCACCTGTATGTAATCGATCTTCCTAGAGGTGGAAAAGTACCATCTGGGGAAATCAGCCTTTCCAGTACAGCAGAGTATCTTCTTGCCCTGTTTAGAATTTTTTTCTTTAATTCATCTGGAAAATTCATCTCTTTGTACATATTCGCTTTTATCAGAATAATATCCACAAGCATCGGCTGTATGACATAACTATTATAATAATTCCAGACGAATTTCGGCCCATCGCCATATACTCCATCGCCCTTATACCATTGCTCATGCTCTTTTATTGCATAATCTATCCTGACCTCATCACATTCGCCTGTCATTATATAAAGGGCAGTTTCGACCATCGCTGAAAAAAGCAGCCAGTTGCAGTAAGGCGGACGTATTTTCCGTGTCGATTTAAGAGCCCGCACAAGATTGTCCTTAACCCTACCTTCAAGTTTTTCCCACAGTTCCCGGGGAGCCCTTACAATAGCATTTGAAAGGAACCCGGTATCAACTAAATATTGTGAAAATACCCTTTCGTTCCCGTCAAAGGTGCAAAAGTCGGATGAAGATGGATCCGTTGCCGCATCGATAGCTTCTCTCGCAAGTTGGGCATATTTTGACCTTAACTCTTCCTCTTCCCCCTCGCATAGATCCGATTCAAGCCAGGGTGCAATTCCTGTCAATGTGCGTCCCAATGCCTCGAGATATGTATATTTTTCTCTGCCATCTACCTTCATCTCGACGGGCATCCGAGCCTTAAGATTCCTCCTTGACATATTCTCAAGTACAGGATCAATAATTTTTATCATCATATCTAGCCAGTATTTCCTATTGTCCATTTATTGCTTCCTCCCCTTATAACAATTTGTAAGGAATTCATTTAAACTTTAGATGTCATTTTTCATTTACCCAGACAGTCATTTCCCCTGTTCCACGATTGGCCCAGGCGAAATATGGAATAAATTTAATATTTTCCTTATAGACCTCAGCCGAAGTATTTGCTTTATACAATTGGTCACCCCAGTTATTGTTTACCCGTTCAGCTTCAGCGGCAATAACAGGGATCCCGCCTAAAAGGTCATTATCAAATTCAACTCTTAATTGAGATTCTTTAGGGAGTATGATTTCATGTAAGTTTGCCCCATTATCCGCCTCTTCAAGGCAATACACAACAGGTCCTCTTTGTACGGCAACCTTCCCCATATCTTCCCTGACTTTAGGATTTGCCCTAACGCGAAGTGCAGGCATTGTAAATAGCAACTCTATAGTATCTCCATCTTTCCACGTCCTGCTTATTGTTGCATAACCGTCTACGATTTTACTATAAAGCTGTATATTTTTTCCGTTTACATTTACCGACGCATTACTGCACCATCCCGGAACGCGCAATGCTAAATCAAAGTCCTTTTCTTCCTTTAGCGAAATTTTCATGATAATCTTACCATCCCACGGATATTGAGTATCTTCAGATATTTTTATTTTACTTCCATTTAATTCAGTTTCCACTTCCCCGCCCACATATAAATTTATGTAAATAGTTGAATCATTTTTGCTGTAAATATAATATCCAAGAGATGTAAGAAGCCTTGCTATATTAGGGGGACAGCAAGCGCAGCCGAACCACTTTTGCCTTTCGGGCTTAACATGGAATTTTGTCTGATTTTTTTTACAGGCCTCAGGTACTACTTCCAGCGGATTTACATAAAAAAATCTTTTCCCATCCCTGGACATTGCACTTATTATTATGTTGTATAAAGCCCTTTCCATAACATCTGCGTAAATGCCCTTGGGTTCTATATGCATCATCCTATTGGCAAAAAACATTAAACCGACAGATGCGCAGGTTTCAGCATATACTGTATCGTTAGGAAGATCATAATCAAAGGAGAAAGCCTCGCCATACGCCTGCGAACCTATACCCCCGGTTATGTACATTCTCTTTGACACTATATTGTTCCATAGTCTCCTGCAAGCATTTAAAAGCTCTGCATCCCCTGTTTCAGCCGCCACATCGGCCATTCCCGAGTACATATATACCGCTCTAACTGCATGTCCGACTGCGGCAGATTGCTCTCTTACGGGCAAATGCGTTTGATTGTACTCGCTATTCTTGCTCGGCCTATTGGAAATCCTGCCGGTCCAGTTAGATATCCTCCCGCGCTTTTCCCACTCGATATCAAAATAATATGGCTTGTTTCCACGTTCATCAATAAAATATTTGCCGAGTTTAAGATATTTTTCTTCATCTGTAGCATGATATAATTTTACCAGCGCAAGTTCAATCTCTTGATGTCCTGGGTACCCTCTTTTCTTCCCAATTTCAGGCCCGAAAACCGAATCTATATGATCTGCAAGTTTACATGCCACATTAAGCAGCTTTTTTTTGCCTGTCGCCTCATAATATGCCACGGCGGCTTCAATCATATGGCCGGCACAATATAGCTCATGGCATTCGCAAAGGTTAGTCCATCTATTCTCCGGCTCTTTGATAATGAAATATGTATCGAGGTATCCGTCTTTTTGTTGGGCTTTCTCGATTATATCTATCACCCCATCGGCTGTTTTTTCAAGCTCGCTATCCGGATGCGTCTCAAGACTGTAAGCAACAGCTTCCAACCATTTTGCCACATCGCTGTCTTGAAAAACCATACCATAAAATTCGCCTTGTTCCATTCCTGCTGCGATTTTGAAATTTTTTATGGCATGGCTGGGGTCTGCACCGGGTATTCTATCGTTGAGCGCATCCCACTGATAAGGCAATACCACATCACGAACCAAATCGATATACTTCGACCAAAAACCATCATTGATCTTTACATTTTTTAGAGGTAGCGATACCGAGTTCTTAAATTTCGCCTGCATCTTTATTTTCCCCTTTCCATAGGTTCATTTTTTATATTGAAAATATTATAAAAAGCCCTTAGAGTCTGCATGCACCTATTTTCCATTATTTGATTTTCGTCAGTTTAAATAATTTCGAACTATGAGGTTTGAATTCAAATCTTACATCTGAATTAACCATGCCTGAATTTTGATGACTCCAGAGATTTCTAAGCATATATTCCCCATGTAGCCCAAGATCGGAAAATTTAATACTTATATCCTGAACCGATTCGTTTAAATTAAACAAAGCAACATAAATTTCGTCATTATCGCCTGCAGCCGTCCATACAACTTTATCATCTTTTCTATATAGTTGCCTGTTTGAATTGGAATTTTTCAGTATAGATAATACTTCCTCATTTGTTATAAGATCCAGTGTCCACTTATCATTATGAGTCATCTCTCCTCCGAACATTAGAGGTGAACGAGCAATGCACCACAGGGACATCAATGTTACCTGCTCATCCTTGGTAAAGCCGCTCCATTTTCCCTTGCCGCCAAAAGAAGCTTCTCTCAAGCAAATATGTCCGAGGGGAAGCATATCTGCATCCGGCCAGCGGCCTGGTCCCATATGTTCATTCCAGTCAGCCAAAAGTTTAAACTGCTTATAGAGCTGTTCCCAGTTATCCCAGAAGTCTCCTGAAATACGCCACATGTTTGCATGTGCTTTCAAATGCTCGGCAAATTCCAACGGAGCAGGCCCCGGTGAAAGGCTGAGTACTATATCTCTGCTGCAATTCGATATCGCATTCTGAACTAGCTCGACTTCTCCAGCGGAATATGGGGAACAGATATCATCGACTTTAATAAAATCGATTCCCCACCCGGCGTACATGTTGATTATAGAATTATAATATTCCTGTGCGCCTTCTTTAGACGCATCTATTCCGTACATATCGGTATTCCATGAACATACAGAGTTGATATTTGCAATGTCTGCTGCATGTTTATCCGAGCCTAATACAGGCGTATTGGCCTTAACCGCTTGCCTGGGTATGCCTCTTAATATATGTATCCCAAACTTAAGCCCCAATGAGTGTACATAATCGGCCAGTTTTGCAAAACCCTTTCCATCCTTTGCACAGGGAAATCTATTTGCTGAAGGAATCAATCTGCCATACCCATCCATATCAAGATGAGCATATGGATGGTACTGAGTCGAGTCTGCCGTAGGCTCATACCATTGTATATCCACAACTATATATTCCCAGCCAAACTTTTTGAGCTTCTCCGCCATATAACCAGCATTTCCACGCACTTCCCTCTCGCAGACACTTGCTCCATAGCAATCCCAACTGTTCCACCCCATCGGTGGGGTTAGTGCTAAATTTTTATTCATTTATTTTCGCCTCTATATATTTAATATTATATCTAGATAAAAAGTATTTTCCTCTATTCAGCTTTTTTATTACTATATGCGCTTTAAACATAAAAAGCTCAATGGAGGTATACTGATTTTCGTATCTTCCAGCTTAACCATGCATTTTGTTATACAGCTTGTTTCGCTTGTTTCATGCACCATGCGCCCTTTTCCTCTTAAACCATCCTCACAGATCCAATCTTTAGAAGGAAGAAGTGCTTCAAATTCTTTACCTGAATGATTAATGATAAATAATTGCTCTTTTCCCATTATAGTTTTGGTCGCCAGAGCAAATACTCTGCTATCCCCTGTATCTACCTTTGCTGAAAAGCAAGGTTCAAACACTCTTGCAAACATGGCAAAAATCTGTCCCATACAGGATAGATAACAAGTTTCCTTTGTAGCTTCAATAATATTCTGTCCCCATGTATTGCACATATTATTGAAATTCGCCAGTGCAAATTCCCCGCCATAACTCATATAATCCAAAAGTCTGTGGGCTCCGTTCAATGCATAATTCCAGCTTATCTGCTGTGTGGAAAAAATATTAGCATAATCGTTGGTAATCTTGCCACTCCATACAAAATCCAAAGGCATATGTGGATCCTCAAAAGGCTCTATGCTATGACAAGACGGCAACCATTCCGTATTAACAAGTTTTAAGTTTGTCTTGTTTTTTAGGTTATATTCTCTTATTACCGGAAGTATCTTTTCTACAAATTCCGGATTGCCATTCCTATAAATCACATAATTGATGTCTCTGCCAGCAATCTCAAGCATTTTGGGAAGCAACTCAGGGGCATATGAATATGCCGCCATCATTAATTCAATAGAACAATCTGCCAAGCGCATTTCTCTGGCAAATCTGACACATTCTTTTGCATACTGTTCTGCCGTCCATTTTCTTCCAGGTTCATTATCCATTTCAAACAGTTTAACACCATAAGGCTCTAAATGCTCATTCAGCATACGGAGACGTCCCATACCCATATCAGCATCAGCATTTAGATATTCCACCATCTGTCTTGCCTTAAAAGGTATAGATGTCATCATATTAAAACATATCTGCGGTTCAAAACCAACCAGTTGCGACAGGTGTAAAAATTCATCCAACCCTACATCGTTTTCTTCCAGTCCTCCCCAATAAAAACTCGGCTGTGATTCACGGACATTCCTATCACCCACAGAACTCTCCCAATTATAAAAGCTTGTGAAACATCCTCCTGGAAAACGTACCACACTTGGTGCCGCTTTCTTTAACTTTTCCACTACATCCTTTCTCCATCCATCCATATTATCTGCAGGCATTAAAGAAGCGAAAGAAAGTATCATGGTCCCCTTAAACGAAAATGTAATGCGGATATCAGCTATCATGCTCTCTTTTACTTTAAATATCCAATCATAATTCCTTGAAACAGTAGTTAGCCCAAATACAATTTCCTGGCTACCTATCTGCACCCTCACTTCATGTTTCTGAGTGCTATGTATTGTATCACCGAATCCATTCAGTCCGGCCGCAGCAATATCTCCCTGTACCCCTGCAAATAATTTAAAGCAGTATTCTCTCCCCTTCTGCAGATGAATCTCCTTTTGGACCAATCCGCAAAGCTTACCCTCTACCTCATTCATTAAGGTACAAGCAGTTATCCCTTTGTATGTGTGAGTACCGCATGTATGTCCTATTTTAGGCTTTCCAAAGGGTTCCCAGTCAAACTCCTCATAACCGCTGTGCCAAAATGGCGCTCTGCTATCATAATGTTCTTTATCCAGTCCCAGCCATTCCCATGTTGGGCTCTTGTATTCCGGCACAATGCGGAAAGAACGATTATAGAGCATTTCGCTCCACATGCCGTTTACCTGTCTGCCAAAACCGGACTCTATAAAATTACCGAAAATCCTTCTATCAACAGGAGTCTTGGTCCATTCTGACAAAATCTTCAACTGAATCATCCCATTCAACCTTCCATTTCAATTTTTTTATTTCTTTTATTCCACTAATGAAAACCTTAAGCAAGAATTTTTACATTTTATATTTTTAAACTTTTTAATCAAAAAATAGCCACAAAAAGACATTAATATAAAAAGTTATCATCCCTAGAATAACTTTCTATATTTAATACATTCCACTTACTATAATTTTAGGCCATGGCAGTTCATCAGTAATCTCCAATAATTTATTATACTTCTCCGTAACTTTATTCTTATTGCCAAGTCCTACATAACCATATAATGCACCAACAGTATATTTTATTTGATTTAATCGTCGCATATCCTGTTCAAAGGGTAAACCTACTGGAAAAGCTTCAAAATATTTATAACGGCAACTACTCCTAAGTTCATTCTCACAAATATCAATCATTTTCATATAGACTTTCTGTGCTTCTGTTTCCTCTCCTAACTTCCGATATGCCAGACCTTTAAAATATTCTGCTTCATCAATATCAGATGTCTCATTTATTATTTTTTGCAAACATGCTTTATAGTTATCAATATCGCCTATCGATTCATATACAGATGCAATATAATAGTACACATGGCCTTCACGAGCATGATATTTACGACCTTCATTGTAATTTGATGGATAATCTAGGGCCTTTTTAAATATAGATAATGCTTCCTTATATCTATTGCATCTAAAAGCTTTATATCCAAGAATAACATAAGAAAGAATATGCAGTTTGGGTAGTATTCCCTCTCCACCTTCATACGGATGAAATATATGGTTTTTTAGCTTTTCTACCGCACCTTGCACATTGCCCGTAGATATTAAAAGTGTAATATATTGAGTATACAAATCATCTCTTTCATCCACCAGGTTTATATTATCCTCAAGCAATTTCAATCTGGTTTCAAAAGAACATTTTGCAACTTTATAAACTTGCAGAAGTTCTAAAAGAAATCTTGAATTGCAACCATCCAATTTAAAAGCTTTTTCCATCTCTGAAACTGCACCTATTACATCATTTCTTTTTTCAAAATAAGCAATAGCTAAATTTCTATGAACTATAGCGATTTTACAATCAATTTTTTTCGCATTTTCCCAGCATTTAATTCCTTTGTCAACGTTGCCACGAGCATAATACATATTTCCAAGATAATAATACGCTCTTGAACTTTCAGGCGCAAATTTTATTGCACTTCTCAGTATAGTAAATTCTATGATTTTATTTGGGAAGCAATAGTCCATACAAAGTCTATCTGCTATTTCAAATTCATTTAAAGATTTTTCAATAGAATTTTGTATCCTATAAATATAACCTAAATAATAATGCTTCATCGGGAAATCATTATTACATTTTTCAAGTACACTCTGGGCTTCACTGTAAAAACCTGCGTTTATATAATCTGCTGCTAACCCGATATATGAAGAAATCTTCCCGTTTAAAATGAACTTTAAATTTTCAAGAGTATCCTCAGCCTTTTTTGTTTCATTTAATGCACATTGTATTAAATACAGTTCATATCTTGAGCCATAATCCAATTTATCATATGAATTTGTTTCCTTACATAATTCTAATGCCTCCGAAAATCTGCCTAGTCTTCTAAGCACCGCTGATTTTAGATCCCTTGACTTAACGCTCCATATATTAGTATTCAAACAAATCTCTATATAATTCAATGCTAAATTATAGTTGCCATATCTCGCCTCAATCTCTGCCGACTGATGCATAGCAGCTGACCGCCAGCAATAATTCCATGAAGCTTTTTGAAACGCATTAAGCGCGGCATTATCCTCTCCTAACTGTCTTAACGTTATGCCTAAATTGTAATATGGTTCCCCATCATATGGATTATAATTCCTCATAATTAATCGATTTATAGACTTTTGAAAATATTCTTTTGCAAGATAAAAATTTGCTCTTTTATATTCCCTAATACCCATAGCATTATTACAGCGATAATCACCAGGATCACGTTTTAATCCCTCAAGATAATATGGATCTGGATCATAAGTAGGATGCTTATACTGTTCAATATGTAGACCATTTAAATATAGTTCATCTACTGTTTTAATTTGTTCTGGATCTTTTGCTGCTTCAGTAGCTTTAGGAGGTTGCTTATCTTCGAAGAATTTCGGTAATTTCTTATACGAAATAATTTCTTTACCTGAACTGTTATATAATCCGATAAATAAATCATCCCATGATATCTCTTTATGTAAATCTATATCATATTTGAATGGCATCTCAGGGGATATGTCAAATGTTCCTTCTCTAATAACATGATCTTTATTTTTTAAGACAAAATGAACATCTTTTCTTTCACATGTGGAATTAAATGCTAATTTTACTATAGTTCCATCAATATCAATACTTACAGCACCTTCTATATTAGCATTCTTAAGATAAGGCATATCTTTTAATGGATACCAATAGTCATTAAATGTCTTTGTTTCATATGGTTGTAACCATGAAAAATCAGGCTGATTATCTGTATATTGACCAGTCATTATCTCTATATATGGACCATCTTTATCTGTAAGGTTTTTCTGCCAGACATCGCCAAACTCACCATTACCCCATGTAAAAAACTTTTTTCCTGGTGATGTGTTTCTATCAGCAATGTGTACAGTACCAGAATTTTTTGAGTAATCATATCCCGCCATAAAATCATAATTGGAGTTAAAAATAAAAAACGAAGCAGGAGCGTGAATATTTTTATACCAGGTAATATCAGTGCCACTACCAAAATCAATCCCTGCGAATATACCTTTTACCTCTGGGAACTCTGACACGTTAAGCTTGTTATGATAAGTTATATAATCTATATCAGAAGGAAAGATAACTCTATAGTCATCATTCACATGTACTGCAAGATTTGACCACCAATGAAAGGTCTGTACATAAGGAGTTCTATTATAAATTTTAATTTTTGCCTGTAAATAGGATCTATCTGGATATATTGTAATACCTGCCATACCCTTTGTCCCATATAATGGTTCTATTTCGCCAACCCAAACTGTTTTACTTCCATCAGGGTTTTGCTCTATTGTCGAATCTACAGGCATAAACGTTGTAGGCCTATGATGCTGAGGCCAATTAAATTCAATTCCACCCGAAATCCATGGACCACATAGCCCTATTAATTGTGGTTTTATCACATTATTATGATATACAAAATTATAATTATTTACTTTATCAAATCCCTCATAAATTCTTCCTCCAAGTTCTGGGAGCACTATAGTTTTTATATATTTATTCTCAATTTTAATTGCATCATAAGTTTTAACAACTTTTTCATCTGTTATTTTATCGGTCATTGGAAGTGGATAAATATTTCCTCTAGTTCCTTGATTATTTCTTAACTCAAAAAACATCGGCATCTTTTCGGGTTTATCTACTAAATATGTTGGTATTTTAAGTTGTTCCCTATATGCATCAACACAATTTTTACTTCTCATATCTGACAACCCATATTCCCTCCAATACAATTGACATATATTAAATTTTAGAAAATCTCCTGAAGAGCCATGTAAATCTGCTCTTTTATATCATAAACACAGTAAAGCTCAACTTTGTTGCATATTTTAAAATATAAAAGCCGAATTTTATCATTTTTATTTGATGAAAGCAATAAATAAATATATATTTAGCCACTTAAACAGTCATATAGTCCTTTGGCTATTTTGTACCGGTTTTGTCAAATTACACAGTTTACCCCATACAGACCCACACCATTCCATTCCATCTTTTGGACTGACATCTTCTATGGAAAACGGCAACTTTCTTATGGCTAACGGATCGTAAGGCAAGTTTTTCATATTTCCGTACCAATTCCCATTAAAATGCGAACTCTGCCATCCTTTTACCGGACTTTCCTTAAATGCAAAAATATTTTCATGAAAATAATGGGACTCTCCATCTTTATGGCAACATATTTGAAGAGCACTTTTATTATTTACAAAAAGATTTCCATAGAATTCGGCGACAATTTTTTGATCATCCTGTACTAAGCACCTTTTATCATCGATACTAATATTATAACGCAGAATTGTTGAACTACAATTTTTGTTATAATTAAGTCCCATACAATCAAGCCAGAAACCTCCTTGATTATCATGGCTATAATTATACTGAAAGATAGTATCCCCACTAGTTCCCCAATCGGTATCAAATGCCGTTCCATCATTTTCAAATAGCCTTGTTCTAGCTACTTCATTATACTGAATCAAAGCATTTTCAGTGGCACATACCCAAATACCCGCAATAAGGTGCGTATCTTCCAAAGTGCCCAAAGCACCTGCATCAAGGCAACGGTTCCCATCAATTAACGGGGAAATAGAATTAGCCACGATTATTCCATCACTTCCAGTTCTTTCAATCAGGTTATTCCGTATTACCACATGCGTATGATGTATATCATTTATGAAGTCCTCCTGCTGGTTTACCCTAATTCCACTAGTTAGCACATCATGTACATAATTATTGCTTATGATAATATCATGCAAATGGTTTGTACTTGAAGACCTTCCATCCATTGTTATATAGATCCCCGAATTCCAATACATATTCCTATATACTCCCAGGTTTCTCCTATTTTCTCCTGTTACATTACTTATTTCACAGCTTTCGATCAAAATTCCCTGAGTAATTCCAGTAGCACTACCGCATATGCAGATACCCTGACGAATAGTACGCTCATTACTGTGATTTGTAAAGGATAATCCCTGGACGATCCAGTAACTTATTCCCTTTAAAAGAAGTGCAGCATATGTACCTTCTCCATTTATTACCGGCTTATTCCCATCTCCATAGGACTCCATAATTATTGGATTATATTTTTCTCCCGAACCTTTAGGAGCTAACATCCCATACCATGCTCCGCCAGATCGAAATCTTATTATGTCTCCAGGCAAAAATGTATAACTATTTACGTTATTTAGGCTTTTCCATGCTTGTTCTTTAGAAAGTCCTATATTGAAATCATTTCCATTCCTATCATCTATATAGAAGCATCTTCCCTTATCATATCCCATCATAGCCATTCTCCCTTTGAGACAGATTTTATACTATTCACTTTTATAACCATTCTCTCTTAACATCAAATTCAGATGTTTATTTTTTCTCTCAGATTTCCAGATTGTTTTTTCCATTCGGTCTTATGTGTCTTTTCTTCATCTTTTAAATAAAATCCTAGGTTTCCTTTCACCCTTTTATAGAACCGATCATAACACCTTTTTCAAAAAATTTTTGCGCAAACGGATATGCCACGATCAAGGGAATGGCCGAAAGTACCATGCATGCAAGCTCAATAGTTTTGTAGTTAGCAGCACTATTAGAAAGCGTTGTCAATATAGAAGATGTCCCACTTGACAGAGTACTGCCCAGCTTTGCAGCAAATTCGCTTGATTTTGTAATTGAAAGCGTATAATAAGATAACGTCTGTATTGCCGTCGACTTAGTATAATATAAGGTCTGCGTATAATCATTCCACATAAATACTGCCGTAAAGATTCCAAGAGCACTGATTACGGGTTTGGAAAGAGGGATCACTATTTTAAAGAATATAAAATATTCTCCTGCCCCATCCATCTTCGCAGATTCGAATAAGGCATTGGGTATCGTCTTGAAATTAGCATTAAAGATAATGACATTATAAAATCCTCCGAATAGGCAGGGAATGATATAAACCCAAAAAGAATTATAAATATGCAGCGCATTAAACAGGATAAAATAAGCAATCACTCCTCCATTTAGATACATGCTGATAAATCCAATTATGGTATAAAATTTTTTGCCTACCAAATTACTCCTTGAAAATCCATAGGCAAACATGGCCGTAATCAATGTCTGCATAACCGTAACAATGACAGTCCTTGCACAAGTAATTCCAAAAGCTTTTATAATATCAGCATTATTTAAGACTGCCTTCCAGCTTTCCAGAGAAAAGTCATGTATCCAAATGAGTGCATATCCATTCTTAGAGATATCCTGTGCGCTATTGAGTGAATTAATAACCGAATACCATACCGGATAGACTGTAATAACCATAATAAATATCATCAAAATCGTTAAAAATATATCGAACCTGTTTCTACGTCTCGATCTCATTCTATCTCGAGTCGCCTCCTCACATTCTAAAGCAGCCCGTTATCTGTCAGTTTCTTAGATAATTTATTTGCCAGCAAGAGCAAACCTATCGCTAAGACGGACTTGAATATATTGACTGCTGCTGCCATGCCAAACTGTAGTTGTGTCAAACCTACTTTATAAATATAGGTATCAATGACTTCACTGCGCTCCAGATTAAAAGGATTCTGAAAAACATAAATTTGATCAAAATTATTGTTCATGATGCCGGCTACAGCAAAAATAACCATAATTACAATTGTTGCCTTAATACTTGGCAAAGTAATATACCACATTTTTCGGAAACGTCCGGCGCCATCCAAATCAGCCGCTTCATAAAGTTCCTGGTCAACTCCTGCAATGGCTGCTGTATAAAGGATAGTACTCCACCCCAGCTCCTTCAACAAGTTTGAAAAAATTGCGATCCACCAGAAATATTTGGGGTCTGCCATAAAGACAATCGGTTTATCGATTATTCCCAGTTTCATCAGAATTTGATTAGCGAAACCCCCATCTCCACTTAACAGTGTCATTATAATTCCTCCGAAAACAACCCATGAAATGAAGTGAGGCATATAAGTTACCGTCTGAACGAAGCTTTTGAATTTTTGACTTTTAATTTCATTAATCAATAATGCGAAAAAGATCGCCAATGGTATGGTGATCAGATTACCAATCAAGTTAATACCAAGTGTATTTACCAGCATTCTTCGAAAATCATGATTTCCAAAGATAATCTTAAAATTCTGCAATCCATAAAATGGGCTAGTAAATACACCCTTGAATCCCTCTGTCACATCATAATTTTTAAAAGCTAGAATCAGGCCAAATAGCGGAACAATATTAAACAAGATCAACAAGACAGTTCCCGGAAGCATCAGGGAATGCAATTGAAATTGTGTGTGTTTATCATAGCCCAGTCGATAACTTTGAATTGTCCTTTCATCCTTTTTCATTGAAAAACACCTCTATTCAAATGACGCTCGAAAACTGCCTCATCCGCAGCAGCACTCATGTTTTTTGCATTAAAATAGTCAGCAATTATCAGTATTATTTATACAAAGATGCATTTACATCCTCAATTTTTTCTCCTGTCTTTTCACAGTTTTCTTTGAAAGCTTTATTGTATTCTTTATCAACCGCATTTATATTATAGGTTTGCAAAGTATTTATCATATTAGCGTATTCTTTTTCAAATGCACTATCAGACTTGGCCGTAACTACTTTTGCTTTCTGCTGTTCTAAATATGTCTTGATCTGCGACAGCTTTACACCTAAATCGCTGGAAGGCTCAATGACATTACTGTTCAAAAAGCCCAATAAGGATTGATCATACATATATGTTTTCTCATATTTGCCCAGCGCTGGCATCAAAGCAACTTCAACTCCACGATTAGTTTTCGGGTCAGGAACCGGTTCCGTATTTCTTTCAAAAGATGTATTGGCAAAGGGCCATAAAAGTACATTATTTTTATAATCATCATTAAATTTCTTTGTCTGGGATTCCGTTTTCGTAACAATTCCTTTTTTGTCAATCGTATAATCCTTGTTTTCTTCTCCATAATAATTGATCAAAAGCCCTTCGCGGCTGGAAGCCCAGCTTATCAATTTGGCAAGCTTCTCAGGATTTTTGCAATCTTTAGAAATCAAAGTCTGAATCCAGCCTGTTCCTGCAGATTTATTAACTGGCATAGCAGGACGTGCATTATTATCTGCTACAATTGGTCCATAAGATACCCACGGCATATTATCTTTTGCCTCATTAGCCTGATTTCCGATCCAGCAAAATACCCGTTTAGCATCCAAATAAGTCTTTACCGCCGTCGAATCGATGGTAAGAGAGTTTACATCCAGATATCCCTTTTGGATACATCTATTTATGAACTGTAGTGCATTTTTATAACCGGGGCTCAATTCAAGATGCCGATAATTCCCATCAGCATCAACAGGAACAGCTCCGAAATTCCACGCTATTATACTATCCAGGCTAGCATCTATCCACATATTACCATCGAATATCAATGGAATTACTGCTTGACCATTCACTTTATGACCTGAATTCTTCACCTTTTCACAAGCATTCAAAAAACCTTGTTCTGTGCTTACATCTGCTTGTGTTATACCAAGAGCATCCATAATCTCTTTATTAAACATGATACATGAATTGCTTCCCTTTTGAGCTACATCAACCCATACCTGATCATCCGGTGGAAAAATTTTTCTGTTATCTGTTGATTCCATATGGCTTGGATAAGAATACCAACCTCCATAGCTATCGGTTAAAGCTTTCTTAACATCCTCGGGAAAATCCTTTAGTAAATGAGAATCAGGGTCATATTTTGTAAAAAAGCTTTTCATATCCCACACCTTGTTTGATTTTATCAGTTTCTTAATCGTATCCTGATCCGTTACAGATATCATATCAGGAAGCTGATTGGAAGCAATCATCAACCCAAGTTTTGTATCTGCATCTGTAGGAGGCTGTTCAAGATTGAATGTAATGCCAATCTTATTTTTAATATAATCCAGCGCAGGAGAACTATCAGTGTTCCACGCACTTGGTCCATATCCTGTTACATCTGAAAACCAGTAAATCTTATCTTCCTGACCTACTTCCTTTTTACTATTTTTCGATATCCCTTTATTGCTGCCACAGCCAACCATGCTTATCACCATAACTATTGTAATGACTGTCGTCAAGCCTTTCATCAATTTCCCTTTCATGATTTTTTATTCCCTCCCATTAGAATTTTAAAAACAGGTTTAAACATATTATTACTGAATCTTTTTATTTTTCTTTATATATCTATTTAACTATACATATTGTATATATAAATTGACATGTACTTATTTTTTTATTTTGGTATTTATTTAATATCTGTCTAAAATAATTGCAGAGGAAAAAGAAAAAAGCTGAATGTCCGATCTCCTTATTCATATCCAGCTTTCTTCATAAAATCTATGTGCTTGGAAATTTAGGTACGGAACTCATATTGGCGTCATAGAAATTATCTAAAATTGTTTTCGATAGGCAGCTGGGGTTAATCCAGTCACTTTTTTGTATACCTTTATAAAATAAAAATAGTCAGAATATCCGACATCTGAAGCAATCTCAGCAATGCTCTCATTCGTTGTCCGAAGTAGCTCCTGTGCTTTTTGAATTCTGCATTCCATTATGTGTTCACTAAAGCTTTTCCCAGTTTTCTTCTTAATCAATGAACTAAGATAGCATTCACTCAACCTGTATTTTTCAGAGAGTTCTGATAAAGAAATAGGATTTCGGTAATTATTTTGTATAAAAGAAACACTATCCTTAGCAATTACATTATCAGAAATATACCCGTTTTTTTCACTGCCGCCTTTACTCAAATCGAATCCATCTTTTATTTTATCTAATGCCTTTTTTAGTTCCTCCGCTTCAATAGGTTTAAGTAAATAATCTGAACAACCAAGCCGTATTGCTGCCCTTGCATATTCAAAATCTGAATATGCACTGATAAATATCACTTTTGTCTGTAGCTTCTTATTTCGGATTTTTTCAAGCAATTTAAGGCCATTAAAACCTGGCATACGTATGTCTGATAAAATCAAGTCCGGACCAATGTGTAAAATCCTTTCCCATGCGCTTTTCCCACTATCTGCCTCTCCACAAATTGTATAGCCGCATCCATTCCAGTCAATCAGATTTTGCAAGCTAATCAAAACCCATGGTTCATCATCCGCCAAAAAAACCCGATACATACAATTTTCCTCCTTGTCTCCATTAGTTTATAGGGATCACAAGTTCAATAATCGTTCCTATATTGGCCTCGCTTTTCACTCTGAAATCTGCTTTCTCTCCATAATACAAATGGAGTCTATGATACACGTTCAAAATTCCGATACCATGTTTCTTCGATGATAGGGGCTGATTTACACTATCTCCTTCTAATGTTTTACGAAGCGATTGCAAAGAAGCATCAGACATCCCGCATCCATTGTCAGTAACGGTAATGACAATACTCCCAGCCTTTTTCTCTACGCGAACCTCTACAGCTCCCTTGCCAGGTTTAAGCTTAAGCCCATGAAATACAGCGTTTTCCACCAATGGCTGTATAAGCATCTTGGGAATTTTTACAGATAACACTTCTCTCCCTGCAGTAACATTCAATTGATACCTCCCCATAAACTGAAATTCTATAATCCGTGCATATTCCCTAAGATTTTTCAAAACTTCTTCGACAGTTACCCACTCCCCGCCTTTTACATTATAACGGAAAAGATGAGAAAGCAACTGAGTAAAATCAGCTATTTCCTTTTGCCCATGGTATAATGCCATACCACGAAGGCATTCAAACATGTTATATAAAAAATGCGGATTAATCTGACTCTTATAAGCAATCAATTCTGACTGTTTCTTTGCATACTCCAATTGCAGATACTTTTTTTGTGATTCCATAATTTTGGCATTAAGCCGCTCAATATCATCCAACATCTGGTTCATCTTTTCCGCCATTTCGCCAATTTCATTGTGCTCTAAAACGTTAATACGCTGGTTGGTATCTTTTGTATATCTTGCCATAAAAGCTGCCTGCAGTCTGATTGGCCGAATGATTCGCTTATATACCATAAAACACATAAAAATAGATATGATAATAACAGCCATGTAAGTCATATAGTTCAATCTCTTCATTTGACTTATCCCATGTATTAAAGATTTTCTGGGAATCACATTCACTAAATTCCATTGACATTTTTCCAATCGCTTATTGTAAACAATTTCATCAGCTTTCTGCTTTTCACGTTCTGTTATAGAACAATATTCCTTTTTCCATGCTCCTGCCTTAACTAGCACATTCCCGTTTTGATCCAAAATCGCTATAGTTGCTTCTTTATTAATCAAGGATTTGTCTAAAATCTCCTGTAAATTTTTAACATCAAACAATAAAACGACTGTTCCAATATAGTCACAACTTTCTTTTTTATATTCATATACCAGCATTTCTGTTATAAAATAGTTTACGCCTTGATCATTTATCCTCCCGGAGTAACTAACTAATTTCTGATGTTTAAGGAATTCAGGTTTTGGGATAAATATATCTCCTTTGGATGCAATAAGGTTATCATCTGTGTCATACAATGCAACATTAACTAGATCCTTATTTATCCTACGGTTACTTCCAACCATCAGGTAAAAATTATCTAAATATTCAGCTCTAGTAGGATAATCAGACGCTTTCAAAAACGATATCACTGATTCATTATATATAATATTGCTATACATATTATTAATATCTTCTTCATAAAGTGCCGCCTGATCCTCTGCTTGTCGAAAAATAACTTTACTGGATTCTCTTGACTCTTTCATACTCGAATAGTCTGCAACATCATTTGTAATAATAAATGAAACAATTAAAACAAAGAATATTATTAATACAAGTAAAACATACTGTTTCATAAGACTATTCTGTTTTTTCCCAAAAAGCCTATCCATTTCCCTTAACATATGGTTTTTGCCTCCCTATGTAGTAAAATGATCGTGGCAGAGCAGATAACGAAATATTATATAAAAAATATTTTCCCCATCGGACCTAATCATAATACTTGTCAGCAATAATCCCAGCGGCTTCTTCTATCTTCCCAATGTCCTCCAAAAGCTGCAAAATACCATAGCGTTTTCTTATATCTTTGGCTGCGATAAAACTTTTTTTAAAAAGTTCCTTATCGAGGCCTAATTCCGAGGGTTTGTAAACAGCGCCCACATCTTTCAATACATTTCTTACATAATCAGCATCCGGCAAATTTGAGTCACAAAGTTTCTTTACTTTATCCCATTTATTCACTATATTTTTAACGTTTTCTTCTCTTTCGGTCTCATCAAAACAAATATAGCCTTCCTTTTCTTTGATGATTTTTGGTGCCGTCCTGCCATAAACTTCGTTAAGATTTTTAATCCATTTATCCCTGCTGAAATGCCTGTATTCTCCCTGTGAATATATTTTTTGTATATCAAGACCGCCCGCATATTTATAAGCCTCAATAATAATCCCGACGCCTACTCCTACATTGTTCCCATGCAAATACTCGGGAATTTTGCCTTCATTCATAAAGATGTTCTCCCAGCAATGGGACAGATGATGCTCTCCTCCCGATGCCGGCCTTGAAGTTTTACACATTCCAATAGCTATTCCGGAAAGAATCAATGCTTCTGTTATGCTTTCAATGGCTTTGCTGTCCCTTTCGGGTATTCCCTTTGAATACTTTATGCAATTTCGTAAAGCCTTCATCGTCACTTGCGCTATTGTATCGCAGAAATACTCACCATTTAAAATCCTGGACAAGTTCCAGTCAGCTAAGGCTGTATATTTGCCCAGAATATCCCCTAATCCGGACTGAAGCATCTTCATCGGTGCTTCCCTTAAAATATCGATATCGGCTATGATCGCTTGCGGATATACTGCATCCAATGTCGTTTTGACTCCATTTATTATCAATGGGGACACTACGGAAGCATACCCGTCCATGGAAGGAGCCGTACATACGATTGCATACGGAATACCTGTTTTATAGCTTAAAAACCTGCACAGATCATTTATGGTTCCGGAACCTATGGCCAGAATAAGCTCAGCATCGTGCGGAATCCCGATAATCATTCTCCCAAGCGCTTTCTCATCCGGCACAAGGCGCTCATCTTCAAATACCAATTTAGTTATGCCAAATTTCTTGTTTAACTTCTCCTCGACGATTTTACCGGCTGCTTTATATGTGTTTCTATCTTCGACAATGAAGATGCGCTTAACATCAAATTTACTCAGGATATGTTCAATTTCATTTATTACTCCGCTTCCAATTTTTATGTCCTTAATCTCCACACTATGGCTGCGGCCGCACGAGCAGTCAAAATGTATGCCTGCCATATCTTCCACTTTCAAAGACAATAAATCCACTGTAATCACCTCCCTAAAATAATAAAGTCCAAGCCATCATGTAAGTATATTTTATTTGTGTTATCTTCGATTCGTAATATGAGCTTATGTTATTTTGAGCACTCATTCGTTGCTCAAAATAACATAAGCCTATTTATACCTGATTTCATATTGCGAATCGAAGTTGTGCCATGAAGCTTCAGTATTTTTATATATTTACCGCCATCTGGATGTTGAAGGATAAGGACAATCCTTATCCTTCAACAATGCCCTGATCTGTACAATGCATCCGCATTGGCTGCAAGTCGTATCATATTCCATGTACTTACAGCATTTGCACTGCTCAAGCCTTTTTGTATATTCCTCCCCGGATATTATATTGAAATTTTTGCTGCTTATAATTTCATCGACCATTTTTTCTATATCCTCTGGAGAAACTCTGACGCTTAAGTTGCAACCTCTGCAATCCCTTAAATGTTCCATGATTATTTTATTTCAAGTGTGACAATCGACATAGCAGGGATCGATAACCTCAGCGTGTTATTTTCTACGCTTACATCGTTAAATGATGCCGGCACGACTTTATCCGGATTTTCAAATGTATTGTGGGCATTCATGCTGTCTGCAGTCAAAATTGTTCCATTTACCGACGCTTCAGTTTTTGCTTTTCCCCTTAATTCACACTCAACAGGAGCCGCTTTTTCCGGATTCAAATTGCATATCGAAATATGAATCTTTCCATCCTCATCGGAAGAAGCCGTTGCGGAGAGCTGCGGTATGCTGTCATTTCCATATTCATATTCGGGAGACTGCATATATAACGAAAGCAATTCAGCATCCTGATGAACTTTATACATATCAAATACATGATATGTCGGCGTAAGTACTATCTTATCCCCTTCCGTAAGTATTACAGACTGAAGTACGTTTATCGTCTGGGCAATATTGGCCATTCTTACTCTATCACAATGTTTATTGAATATATTAAAATGTATTCCGGCAACTAAAGCATCTCTCATGGTATTCTGCTGGTACAAAAATCCCGGATTGGTTCCAGGCTCGACATCAAACCATGTCCCCCATTCGTCTACAACCAGCGCTACTCTCTTTTGAGGATCATATACATCCATGATAGTGGAATGCCTTGTTATAAGTTCATCCATCTTGTAAGCTTTTTTCATCGTAACAAACCAATCATTTTCATTGAACTTTGTAGCCGATCCCTTATGGCCCCATGAATCTCCAGGTACAGTATAGTAATGCAAACTTAATCCATCCATGAATCTGCCTGCCTGTTTCATAAGGACCTGCGTCCAGTTATAGTCATCAGCGCTTGGACCGCACGCTATCTTGAATATTTTATTTGAGCCGAAGTTTCTTACATATGACGAATACCTGCGGAAAAGGTCTGCATAATACTCCGGGCGCATATTGCCGCCACAACCCCAGTTTTCATTGCCTACTCCGAAATATTTAAGCTTCCACGGCTTACCCCTTCCGTTTTTTGCCCTTAAGTCGGCCAATGGAGATTTACCATCGAATGTCATGTATTCAATCCACTCTCTCATTTCCCGAACTGTTCCGCTTCCAACATTCCCGCATATATATGGCTCCGCGCCTAAAAGCTCGCATAATTCAAGAAATTCATGAGTTCCAAAATGATTGTTCTCCGTTACTCCGCCCCAGTGAACATTTACCATTTCAGGTCTGGTTTTATAATCACCTATCCCATTTTTCCAGTGATATTCATCTGCAAAGCATCCTCCCGGCCATCTTAAAACCGGAATATTGATCTTCCTCAGAGCCTCGACTACATCCTTTCTTATTCCGTCTATATTTGGTATGTCCGAGTCTTTGCCTACCCAGAAGCCTCCATAAATGCACCTTCCCAAGTGTTCAGAAAAATTACCGTAAATGTTTTTGTTTATTTTTCCCTTTTTGATATCGGTATTGATGATTATTTTCGGCATGCTAATTCCTCCCCATCAAAATAAATAATGTACGTACAAGTGTGATAATAGATATGCAGTTTATAATATATTGTCCATACATTACAGCCCTATTTTAATCTTTTTTATATGATATTTCAATAAAATTATAAATATTTATAAATGAAAATGTTTTCTCAAATATACTTGTTCATACAATTTTATGATGCTATAATTATTATAAATGTTAATCTATCCATATTTAATGCATAAGCAGGTGTAACATACATGGCAAAGATTGAAAAACCAAAATATCAAAAATTGATTGATTATGTTATTGAAACAATAAAATCCGGTAAAATTGATGCCGACGAAAAGTTATATTCTGAAAATGAGCTGGCAAAAACATTCGGCATCAGCAGAAACACTGTAAGGCAAGCCCTTGGTGACCTTGCAAACGAAGGCTGGCTTTATAGAGTCCAGGGGAAAGGCACATTTGTGAGCGGTCGTACGACGTCGGATAAAGATCGTGAAAAATCCAGGACAATAGCGGTAGTAACTACTTATATCAACGACTATATTTTTCCTTCAATAATTAGAGGAATAGATAGCATTCTCTCTGTAAACGGATATAATATGATTTTAAATTGCACTTATAACCAGCATCAGAAAGAGGGCTTATGCCTTGAAAACCTTCTGAATCAAAATATATGCGGCATTATTGTCGAACCCACCAAGAGCGCACTGCCAAATCCTAATATCGGCCTGTATAAAAAATTTACCGAACTTCATATACCGATACTGTTTATCCACGGCTGCTATAGGGAGCTTAACTACTCCTATATTGTCGAAGACGATGTTGAAGCCGGCTATATAGCTACAAAACATTTGATTGGACTCGACCATAAGAGGATCGCCGGCATTTTTAAAATGGATGATATACAAGGCCATTTCAGATTTTCCGGATTCCAGAAGGCTCATGCAGAAGCCGGACTTCCAATTTCAGATTCCAGAATAATGTGGTTCGAGACTGATAATCTGGAGACAAAATTCAGGAGCAATAACGTTCAACTGGAAAATTTGCTGTCGCAGTGTACGGCTCTTGTCTGCTATAATGATCAAATAGCACTAAAAATTATTGATCTCTTAAGGGAAAAAGATTTAAAAGTCCCTGAAAATATATCTTTAGTAAGCTTTGATGATTCGGAGCTTGCTTTAGCTTCTGAACCAAAGCTTACGACTGTTGCTCATCCAAAGGAGGCTTTAGGTAGGGAAGCAGCAAAAGCAATAATCAATATGATTGAGGGTAAAAAAGATTATTATGACCTGAAAATTAAACCTAAATTAATTGTACGAAACAGTACGCAAAAATGGGGTGAATAAAAAATGGATAAAAAGTATACTATTGGAGTCGATTTTGGCACTCAATCCGGAAGAGCGGTACTCGTTGACATAGCAACGGGTGAGGAAGTCGCATCTGCTGTAAAAGTATATCCTCACGGAGTCATTGATAAGTACCTTCCTGATGGGCATACTAAACTTCCTCCCGATTGGGCTCTGCAGCATCCGCAGGATTATCTGGACGTTTTAAGCGAAACTATTCCATCCGTTTTAAAGGAATCCGGCGTTAGGCCGGAGGATGTCATCGGCATCGGCATCGATTTCACTGCATGTACAATTCTTCCTACGGATAAAGAAGGAACTCCCCTTTGCTTCTATGAAGAATTTAAATCAAACCCGCATTCCTATGTAAAACTATGGAAGCATCATGCTGCCCAAGGGGAAGCAAACAGGCTCAACAAAATTGCCGAAGAAAGAGGAGAAGATTTTCTGAAACGTTATGGCGGAAAAATTTCATCTGAATGGATGATTCCGAAGGTATGGCAGGTCTTGGACGAAGCTCCGGAGATCTATGAAAATGCTGATAAATTTATGGAGGCTGCAGATTGGATTGTAATGCAACTTACCGGAGTTGAGGCAAGAAACAGCTGTACCGCAGGGTATAAAGCGATCTGGAACAAGCATGAAGGGTATCCTTCAAAAGAATTTTTCAAGGCTCTCGATCCGCGGCTCGAAAATATTGTAGAGGAAAAGCTGAGTTCAGATATCCACCCAATCGGCTCAAAAGCCGGGGAAATAACCGCAAAAGCAGCCAGACTTACAGGCTTAAAAGAAGGCACAGCCGTAGCTGTAGCTAATGTTGACGCTCATGTTACGATACCGGCCGTGGGAATAACCGATGAGGGCAAAATGCTGATGATTATGGGAACTTCAACCTGCCATATACTTCTCGGTACCGAAGAAAAAATGGTGCCCGGCATGTGCGGCGTCGTTGAAGATGGAGTTATCCCCGGATATTTTGGCTATGAAGCCGGTCAATCCTGTGTAGGCGACCATTTTGAATGGTTCGTTAAAAACTGCGTTCCGGCAAGCTACACAGAAGAAGCAAGAATAAGGAAAATCGATATACATACGCTTCTTACTGAAAAAGCCTCAAAGCTTAAAGTTGGAGAAAGCGGACTGGTTGCCCTCGACTGGTGGAACGGCAACCGCTCAGTGCTTGTTGACGCGGACCTTACAGGAATGATTTTAGGATGCACGCTGCTTACAAAACCTGAAGAAATATATAGGGCTTTGATCGAAGCTACCGCTTACGGCACAAGGTTGATTGTCGAAACATTTAGAGAAAGCGGAGTCCCCATAAAAGAACTTTATGCCGCCGGCGGAATAGCTGAAAAGAACAAACTTATGATGCAAATATATGCCGATGTAACCAACATGGAAATCAGGATTGCAGGCTCAACTCAGGCTCCTGCCTTGGGCTCGGCAATGTTCGGCGCATTGGCTGCCGGAAGGAACAGAAGCGGTTATGACTCGATAGTTGAAACTGCAAAGCATATGTCCAAGGTAAAGAAAGAATACTTTAAACCAATCCCTGAAAATGTAAAAATATACGATAAGCTATATGCTGAATACAAAATCCTCCATGATTACTTTGGCAGAGGAGCCAACGATGTCATGAAAAGGCTCAAAAAGATCAAAGCTGAAGTAACGCAAATCCGATGAAGGATGAAAGGAGCTCTTTATAATGCTGGAACAATTAAAGCAGGAGGTTCTTAAAGCCAATCTGGAGCTTCCCAAAAAAGGTCTTGTCACCTACACATGGGGCAATGTCAGCGGTATAGATAGAGAATCCGGTTTAATAGTTATAAAACCAAGCGGAGTGCCTTATAATGAACTTAAATTAGAATATATGGTTGTTTTAGACCTTGACGGCAATAAAGTTGAGGGAAAGCTCAATCCTTCTTCCGATACCCCGACACATCTTGTTATTTATAGAAACTTTAAGAGAATCGGAGGAATCGTACACACACATTCAAGATGGGCTACCATTTGGGCTCAGGCCGGAAAGAGCATCCCGGCACTCGGGACCACACATGCGGACTCCTTTTATGGTGAAATCCCATGCACAAGAAAAATGACTGCTGAGGAAATAACAGGCGAATACGAAAGAGAAACCGGGAATGTCATTGTTGAAACATTTAATGGCAAAAATCCCATGTATATTCCAGGAGTCCTTATAAATAGCCATGGGCCCTTCACCTGGGGCAAGAATGCACGCGAAGCGGTTTACAATGCAGTCGTCTTAGAAGAAGTTGCTATGATGGCTTACCATACCCTTTCTTTGGCACCCGGCACAGGCGGCATCGACCAGTCCCTCCTTGACAAACACTTTTTAAGGAAACATGGACCCAATGCTTACTATGGACAGGGAAAGTGATAACCTCTGCCTCCAAGCATCTGGCCAATAACCATAAAGGCGATAGATGCCGTTTTGCATCTATCGCTAATTAATTTTGTCCGTTTATGGATATTTTTATTAAAAAATTGCTATTTATCAAAACAGCATATGCTCGTCTGCTGTGAAAATTGGGTATCTTTGCCATAACGTCGCAGCATTATAAACGATAATATATCAGTCTTATCGGCCCCATAGCACTTGCCAATTATAACTCTAGTATTTTCTTCTCCTTCAAAATGAATGTTAAGCTTCTGCCTTTCATTTATAAAAGATATGTTGAATTCCTTATCATAAACAGTTTGCCTCAAATCAAATAATTGGTCATATCCATTATCTTCCGTAAAGGGTTTGCATATCTTTAGCGGCAGCCGAGTCTCTATTCTCCCCCTGCAATGGAAAATCCAATCGATCTGTGAATTCACCCTGCAGTTGACTGCATAAATATCAATGAATCCATCATCTTTCAAAGATATTTTCCGTTTGAGGGAAACTCCCCTATAAGCGTCTTGGGCTTGCACACAAACACTTTGGTCATTATAGTCCAGCACAGTTGCGCGTGAATTCTTCTGCAGCAGATTGTTTATGCAAACCATGTTATGAGAAATAGAAGTACGGCTCCATTCCCTGGTAAATGAAATCCCATAACCGGATGTCCCCGGATCATAACTTAAAAGTTCATCATTTGCATATACTTCGATGGAATTTTTATCATTATGGTCATGTCCTCCTCCATTGCCTGTGAATTTAAGAGATACCCTTATTTTATCATTTTGTAAAACTGCGATACCCGTATCCTCATAAATAAAACTTTTTCGTACCGGTTCCTCAGGCTCCGGCAGGCTTACAGGCCCATATATAAGCGCCGGTATTGAAGCGCGTGCATAACCCGTTTCTTTTGTAGCATTATTGAATAATGAATGTAAATATGAGTACGGTCGTGGGCTTGCATTTTTATATATCCATGATAGTAAGGACCCGAAGGAATGATCAAACCTCGATAATTCTTCATAAACGGTACACGAACCGAAAATGTTCGATTCAAACCAACCATCATTGTAAGATGGAAACTTCCCGTTTGGATAAACTAACGGCACATAATTCGATGCCATCTTTTTCAAGGTGGGATTCTCGAACAAATCAATATCATTTTCAAGAGCAATCCATGCCAGGCTTAATAACGCATTTAAGGTATAGTAATGATAAGTCGGAGATATTTCATACCAGATCCCCTCCTTGAATGTCCCCTTTTCTAATTGATTCAGCCATCCATATCTGCCATAAATAGTATCCTTCAAAATATCCCGGTCATCTAAAAAGTTGGCGCAAGCAGCTATTGAAGCCTGCATCCATGCATGAATATTGTTGATTTGATTAATCTGGGGTTTAATCAAATGCAAAGCCGGAGTAAAGAATAATTTACCGATTGCATCATATTCCGACTCGTTAAAGATGTTTAAATCGGCACTCATGCGCAAAATACGCTCAATTGCTATGACAAATATCGCTTCGCTGAGCGCTTGTGGATAAACTTTGCCTATACCTGCATATTTTCCGTGTTCAGGATACTTGTCATAATTATTCGCATAAAAAAGTATGGTATCATGGATATAGTTTTTATATCTATTATCAGCCTGTGGAATATGGGCCAGAACTGCAGCTCGCTCCATGTTGCTTACAATAACCGAATGCATGATCTTGCGCCACGCACCATCATACGGCCATCCTGAATAATCCTTATGGCATTTCGGGCATGTATGAATATGAGGCTTGGTAATATTAAAATCCAATCTGATTCCACATGTTTTACAAAAATAATGATGCCCCCATTCGGACTCTTCCAATGGCGGATCCTTGGGTCCCCTATGGATCTGGTCTTCAAAATCCTGTCTCATTACATTGACCAACGATGATGCCCATGGCTGTGTTTTAATCTTCTCCAGTATTTGATCCCAGTAAATTGTTTTACTTCTTCTCATAATATAAAATGCTCCTTTAATATGGTATATATACCCAAAATTGGCGTGCTTCAGATTATTATACCAAAGCACGCCTAAAGTTTACAGCAGGCGCTTTATTTCTTTTTATTTATGCCTGACTTGCTGACAATATCCATATAGCCCTTATATGCCGGGACATATTCTTTTTGAATAAAATCTACAAATTGCTGACGCGTAATCTTGCCGCAAATATACTTTGTCACATACTCGGTATATTTAGCTGGAATCCCTGAATTACTAATATTAAAATTTTCATCATTGATACCTGCCAGTGAACCTTCAGGCAAATAGGTAATTCTGTTAGTTTGTTTCCCTATTTCATCAAATGCTTTTGTGAATATATCCTGTTCATCAGCAGTAGAACCTGTGGCCATCAACAACCCTTTATCCTGACGCTGATAATTGATGGTTGCATATGTGGCGCAATATTTATCAGCCGCCGTTTTTTGATCGGCTGTCTTTATAGCAAATCTTGTCGTTTTATCAAAGCTCGTATAAGTTACGCCTTGAATTCCTGCCGCCAGCAATTCGTTGCATTCATCCGTATACCCATAGTCGAGGAATGCTACAGCCTGATCCTTATTCTTGGTGCTTGCGCTGATTCCATAGTTGCCCCAAATCTGCGGAGCATAGTACACATCGGAAACTGTTTTCCCTTCCTGCCTTAGCGGGGGCCCTGCGACCAATTCAGCCTTTGGGGCGACTTTCCTGACATCATTGGTTTTAGTTGCAGTCATATGTTCCGTAACCTTATTATCATATATGGCGCCGGTTAAACCTGCGGCCCATTTATCATCATCCTCGTACATTTTAGTATTATACCATTCAGAATCAAGAGATCCATTAGCATACATATCATGCAGCCAGTCCATATATTTCATGTATCCGTCCTGGGCCTGCATTAACTGGTAATTTCCATTTTCATCAGGAACTGAGGTGGGCCTGATTCCAAAACCGTTAATTAAGTTACGGTCCATCGGACCCATAACTATATTATATGAAAATCCAAATGTATCATTTTTACCATTTCCATCCGGGTCATCCTTGGCAAAAGCCAGCATTACCTGTTTAAATTCTTCCGGTGTCGTCGGTACTTTCAGGCCGACTTTATCAAGCCAGTCTTTGCGGTATACAATGTTATCCCAAGGTTTTGTCTGGACGCGGGGCAATGAATATAATTCATTGTTCATGTTTGCGACTCTTGTGAAAGACAATTCTTCATCTGTCAAAACTTTCTTGGCATTAGGCATCTTTCCATTGTTGAAATAGTCATCTAATTTTAGCAAAAGCCCGTCTTTTGCCCACTGCTGGTATGTTGTACCCGTGCCGCCCAGCATTATAATATCGGGTAAATCCCCCGATGCCATCACAATATTCAGGCGATCATTATAGTTGTTGATAGGCGGAGCCTCAATGTCCAAAATAGTATTGGTTCGTTTTTCCCACTCCTTTATTACCGGGTTGTCCTGTACAACATATGTGGCAGGCAAACGTTGAATCATCCTCAGTGTTATCGGTTTGCCCTCCTGGTTTACATCTCCCTTTGCCTCTTTTGATTTATTGCAGCCCATCAATGAAATGGACATCACAAAAACAAGTATTGCCGCTAACAAACTTTTGACACTTTTTCCTTTCATCCTGAGTCCCCCCTCTTATTAAAATGATTTATCACACATAAAATAGGCAAGGCGCCTAATATATATGATCATCCTTAAAATAATGAAGTCCCACGGAGTTTATTGGCTATGCGGTTGGTAAAGAGCAGCAGCACTGCAGCTATAACTGATTTAAAAAGTTCTACTGCCGTTGAATAGGAGTACCTGCCTCCCACAATACCTATATGATATATATATGTTTCAAATACCTGCGATACAGATATATTTAAACCATTCTGGAAAAGATATATCTGTTCAAAACCGTTATTCATAATACCTCCTACCGACAGGATAAGCATAATTACTATGGTATTTGCCAGGCTTGGCAGCGTAATATACCATAACTTTTGAAACCTATTGGCCCCGTCGACAGTGGCCGCCTCATAATATTCCGGATTAATAGCCGATAATCCGGCAAGATAAATAATCGTCCCCCATCCTGCTTCCTTCCAGATACTGCTGCCTATGATTACAGTCCTGAACCATTTTGCGGAACCCAAAAAGTTGATTTTGGTACCGTCCAGTTTTACGATAAACGCATTAATAAGCCCATCATTCATCGAAAGGAAATTTGTAAGAATACCTCCTAGTACAACCCAGGAGATGAAATGTGGCAAGTACATCAATGTCTGTGATGTTTTCTTAAACTTCAGCGACTTTATCTCGTTCAATAGCAGGGCTAATATAATAGGTACCGGAAAAGAGACAACCAATCTTGATATGCTTAACAGTATGGAGTTTGAAAAAACGGTATAAAATTGTTCGCTTCCAAATAACTGTTTAAAATTTGCAAAATTGTTAAACTTGCTTCCAAAAATGCCTAATCTAAAACTGAAGTCCTGAAATGCCATTATGATACCATACATCGGTATATATCTGAAAATAATGATATATGCAAGTCCCGGTATGCTCATATAATATAGATATCGTCTTTTAATCATATAATGCTTAGCATCATTTAACTTTTCACGAAAACAATTCTTTTTTGGCTTCACTAGCGATGTTTCCACTGCTTTTCCCCCCATTATATCGATTTTTTAAAACTTATATTTATTCCTTAACTCCTCCCAAAACCAGTCCTGTCATAAAATACTTCTGCAGGAACGGATAAACACACATAATTGGCAAAGTAGCTATAACTATGGAAGCCATTTTTAATATGAACGGCTGTGTTATGCGTTCCTCGGCCTCCATTCCCTGCTGCATCTCATTTGCCCCTGATTCAAAGACAATCTCTCTCAAAACTAACTGTAACGGCCACATTTGCCGTTTTGTCAGATAAATAATTGCACTAAAGTAAGTATTCCAGAAACCGACTATTGTAAATAGCCCCAGTGTGGCTAAAATAGGCAGGCACAGCGGCAAAACCACACGGATAAGTACTTGCATATCATTCGCCCCGTCAATCAATGCCGCTTCTTCTATGGATGTCGGAAGATCTTTTATGTAATTTATCATCAAAATTAGATTAAATGCTCCCAAAAGGCCAGGCAGAATCATAGCCCAGAGATTGTTAAGGAGTCCCAAACTGCGAATTAAGAAATAATTTGGTATCGTCCCGCCGTTGAAAAACATCGTAATAACCCAGAGAGTCATTATAAATCTGCGTCCTTTAAAATCATTTTTAGAAAGTGGGTATGCCGTTAATACCAATAATATCATGGCACAGGCGGTGCCGACAAAAGAAATAAATAATGTATTTTTATAGCCCGACCAGATATACTGATAACCCAGTGCCATTTTATATGCAGCAGTTGTTAATCGGTCAGGTATCAGGCTGAACGGGTTTTTAAGATATGACTCATAAGGAGATAAAGAATATTTTATTACATACAAAAACGGAATAAAACAAATAATAGCGAAAAAGCCTGATATGCCATACGCTATGCAGGATAATGTTATATCGTCCCACCCTGCCTTAATAGAAGCTTTCCTTTTCAATTTTTGCTCCATGAGCACTCTCTCCATTCTTTTTATTTTTTTATCCCAAAATCTACTTTGATATGCTAATATCTCCCTCATTGGATTATTCAGATCTGTTTTTATAGTCAAATATAAATTATATTTCCTAAAACATTGTATTCGAATGGAAATAGTTTCATGAGTAACGATTAAGATATTTTATCCTCCTTGTACAATTAATATTGTAACAATCAGTGAATTAAATCACTGTTTTACCTGCAAATTTCATAGTTAACCATGATAAATAAAATTCAACTCTTTTCTAAACATCAAGCACATCTTTTAGCTTCTTACCTCAGCTAATTCACCAGCACATGTTGGCCTGAACCTTGACAAGCATGTATAATATAATCCGGACTTGGAGAGTAAATGAGACTCCTCCTGGGACGGACCTAAAGGGCCGATTACCCGTAGGAAAGAGTATTTATCCATTCCGGTAAGTCTACATGTTTTGGCTGGTTGAGGCCAGCTTTTTAGCTGGTTTCTCGTGTCACATGCAAGGTTGTTTGCTTACATGGAAAGGATGGAGGCTTTAAGTCCAATTAATCTTTAAAGGAGGCATTTTTTATGAATTATAGACCCATTGCAGGAATTGATGTGGGCAAGTACTTCAGTGAAATAGCTATTCTCTCACCATCTAATGAAGTTGTTGCTCGCATGAGGATTAACCATGATTTCTACGCTGACGTAAAAAGGGCCGTTGAACTGCTTAATAAAACGGAAAAGGACTTTGCTTCAAGGCCTTTTATCGTCATGGAATCCACCGGGCACTATCACAAAATCCTTTTCCATTCACTTTGCAAAAATGGATTTGAGGTTTCTATCATAAACCCCATCCAAACTGATTCTATCAAAAATATTGGAATCAGGAAAGTGAAAAATGATAAGGTAGATGCCCGAAAGATTGCCCTGCTCTATAGATTTCAGGAGCTCAAAGCTACCAATATACCAAATGAAGATATTGAGTGTCTAAGGAACCTTTGTCGCCAGTACTACAAGCTAAATGATAAAGTCCTACCTACAAAAACAGGCTTACCGGTACCATTGACCAGCTTATGCTCAACTTTAAAGATGTTTTTCCAAACGCCTGCTCCAAGACTGCTATGGCTGTCCTGAAGGAATACCCTACTCCTGCCCTGATAGTTAAGGCTGACAAGAATAGACTTGTCTCTCTGATCCAGAAGGACTCTCGAAAAAACCTTAAGTGAGCAGTTGCAAAGTATGAATTGTTAATCTTAAAAGCAAGAGAGTTTGAGCCTTTAAGTATTAATAATCCTGCTAATATTGCAATGTTGGGTATATACATATCCATGGTCAAAAATCTACAGGAGAATCTGGGCAAAGTGCTCAAAGCTATACATCAGTTAATTGTTGATAATATGTCAAAGGATATACCAATGATGTCATTAACACTTGAACTGCTCAAGATTATCCCTGGTATTGGCCTTCTGACAGCCGCTACAATTATTGCTGAAATTAGTGACTTCTCAGCTTTTTCAAAACCAAGTAAGCTAGTTGCCTATTTTGGCATTGACCCTTCGGTCAAGCAATCTGGAAAATTTACCGGTACCCAAAACAAGATGTCTAAAAGAGGGTCAGGGCTACTTAGAAGGGTACTATTCACAATTGCACTTGCCAATATACGCACAAAACGGAATAAAGAAGCTTGTAATCCCGTATTATTGAAGCTCTACAAACAGAAGTACCAGAGCAAACCTAAAAAAGTAGCTTTAGGAGCTGTTATGCATAAGCTCATTTATATCATCTTTGCCGTTCTAAGGGATAGAAAACCTTATCAGTTGCGTACTCCTGAAGAACACGCCAGGATGCTTGCAGCAAAGCATACTGCAGCTTAATAGTATATGTACTTGATGCTCAGTTTTCAAGGTTCAAACTACTAACTGTGGCCAGCTATTTTATGCCTACTTAATTTAGATGGTCTTGTTGCTATACATTTTTTTGATTTTGTCATACAAAATAATTTTTAAAACTTTTAAAACAATCTCCCAAAAGTCACTTGACTTTAATTAGCTGGTCTTAATATATGGAAAAACATGAAAATGAATTTCAATTGGGTTACAAAATGCACTATATTATTTTTGTTTTAAGCTAATTGTATGATTTTATCATTATTAAAAAATTTCGTTATTTCCAATACTTTCAACAGATATTTCAACAAATCGGAAACCATCTATATAACTCTTGTGCAACTAATTCATGGTCTTTCTTGTTGGGATGATTGCACTGTGCTAATAGATCGGTTAAATCTCCGCCATCTTTGACATAACTTTTAAAAATCTTGAAACTATCTACCAGACCGACCCCATATTTATCAGCAATTTTTCTTATTTACTCAGCATGTTGTTCCAATTCAACTCAATTCTTCGAAAGTTCATTATTTATTCCACTATAATCGGCTGTAGGAGTCAGTAGTATTACTTTTATACTATGTCTAAGCGCCTTTTCAACCATAGAGCACCAGGAATATTCCGCCCTTTTAAGACCTATTTACCTGTCATTCAATCCATAATCTATAGTCAAAATATCAGGTCGGTGGCATAAAACTTCCGAATCAAATCACTTCTCACCTTGCTCAGAATTTTCGCCACCGATGATAGTTATTATAATATTAATAACTGAAAAGGGAAATCTTTCTTTTAGTTTTTTGAGCAGCAAATATGGATATGAACTAAAAGTATTAACAGTAGGTGTGAGAGAATGCCCCCGACGGTACGCTATGACCATGGAAAACTATATTTATTGTACGGTTTTCCGGCCATTGTTTATTCAATTCTTTTATGATGCTTGATAAATAAATCCTCTTATTTGCTATACTCATAACATTCTTCCTCTCCCAAAAATCATTTGCTAAATACGGGCAAGTATAACTAAATTTAAGATGCCTTTACCAAAAAATTACATACCTATTTATTAAAATAATATATACTAACTGTTGTGAAAATTGGCTCTCTTTTCCATGACACCACAGCATTATAAAGGATATCGAAAAATCTATTGATATAATATTCCTTATACCAGTAATTTATTAGATATCACAATGAATTAAATTAAACTTGGATTCGGCAAGTAAATATACCGAATCTCATAGGTACTGACCTTGCTCAATATATTTAGTGCAAATTATTTTGCAAATAAAATAGGGATTCTCCCACTGTTTTCTGATAAAATAGTTTTGACAAATACCTAAATTCAGAAAGAAAGGAAAATCCCTTACATGATTTTATCACAAAACAGAAAAAACAAAAATAGTAAGTTTTTAAAATTAAATATTCCTGCAACCTTTGATAATAAGACAGTTTCCGATAATGTTGCTTTTACATATATTGAGGCATTCAAAACACTGATAGGTATTAAATCATTGATAAAAGATACAATTACCTAATATCACCCGACAATACCTGATTGTTCGAAATTCTCGATAATATGTCTTTGTATTATAAAGTATACAACAAGAAGCGGTATCAAGTATAATAACGCTGCAGCCTGTTTAACAGCATCATATGCTAACATTCCGGCTCCTGGTACATCATACCATGTCCTTATCGCATATAAGATGTTACTGCTGTTTGCAGGAATAAACGTTTTCGATAGTGTATTGCTCAAATATGGTCCGTTGGGATTAAAATAGCCTGTATAATATGTATCTCCATAATTCCATACAAAGCCTAATATGCCAACAGTCATTATAGCAGGTACGGCATTCGGTAATGCTACTTTTAAAAATGTTTTATAAAAACCACACCCATCTATAAGAGCTGCTTCTTCCAACTCATTTGGCAGTCCTTTGAAAAACTGGCGGAAAATAAATATAAACAGGTTCTGCTTAACTCCAAAACCTAGTAATGCTATAATATACAACGTGTATGGCTTATTTATTATATCAATAGTACTGCCATTTATTAATGTAACTAAACCGAAAACATCAAAATGTTTAAAACTCAGATACTGCGATATTAGAAGCGACTGGGGAGGCACTACAAATGTAAGTATTACTAGAAAAAATATAAAATTTCTACCCCAAAATTTTACCCGCCCAAGGGCATACCCTGCCATAGCACTTATGAAGATTTGTATTATACTGATAGTTATGGCATATCCTAAAGATTCCAGCATTGTTATTCCATTTCCAAATGCCAGCCTTATAGCTGCTTTAAAACTGACAAGTGAAAATTTTATCGGTATCCATATCACATCAGGATTCCCGAGATCCTCTACATTATTAAATACTACTGGCAGTAATTTTAACAAAGGATACAATATGGCAAAACATAGACCTATTACTAAAGAATAAAATATAATCCTGTATAGAATTTTTTTAACCATCGCAATTACCCTGTAACCGCCTAATGTACTACCGATCTTTCTCCTATTATCAGGCATGATTAAACTTCACCACCTTATTAAGTATAAACATCATTATAAGTAGATCGAACAGAACATTAATCAAATATACTAATGATAGTGCAGAACCTACTCCAATGTTATTTTTATTAAATGCAAAATTATATATTTCAGTCGTAATAGGCGATCTTAAAAACATATCAACAAAAGTATAAACCAAAGCAAAGAGAAAAATATTTGACAACAAAGGCAGCGTGATTTTCCAGAACACTTCATAAGTAGTGGCCCCCTCTATTTTCGCCACTTCGTATAGCGACTGATTTATTGATTGCAGTCCTGCGAGGAATATAAGCGTTTGTACCCCTGTCTGAGATATAAGGCTAAAAACATTGCTGGCTAAACTGAAAATAAATGTTGTAACAGGCTTGGGAAGAAAAGTATAACTATGCAAAAAAGTCATTAATAACCCGTTATCAAGCTTATTGCTTACTGCCATATCAATTACATCATTACCGGTAGTTGCCGTAATCAGATTTATAACAACATCCAGTCCTAATATTATCGGTAAGAAAAATATTACTCTTGCGATTCCTCTTCCCTTAAATTTGGAATTAACAAGTATTGCACAAAACAGACTAAAGACTACTATAACAGGTGTATTAATAAATATTTTCGCATTTTCATCCAAAAACACTCTTAAAAATTGCCTCTTACTGGTTGATACTTCAACACTAAAAAGATTCAAGAAATTTTTCATACCGGCAAATTTAAGCTCCATACCTCCTGTCTCCCCTACACTTACATTATTAAAAGAATAAATTATAGTATTTATCAAAGGTACGATAAAAAATAATATAAAACCAATTATCCATGGCAACATGAATATAATGCCATTTATTTTTCTTATGTTCTGATATGAGATATGTTTATTCTTTACCATTGTAGTCTGCATTTCACCACCCCCATTATTGCCTTGCAGTAATCATATAGCCTAAGGCATCTATATGATATTCCTTCGTCGTTACCGGGAACTTATTGTAATTTACGATTACAGATTTACCGGATGCATATGTTGTTTCAAAAACATCTTTCTCCAGCATTTTATGATCAGTTATTTCTCTAGAACCTATCTTCTCAAATCCTTGTGAATACTCATTGTACAGAGACTTTATTTTATCTTTAAGCATAGAATATTGCATGGAGAAGTAATCGCTGTATTCAGAGTTTTTAAGTATATCTACATTTTGTGAGCATATCGTAAACTTAGGAATACTTCCAAGTTCAAATGCCTGCAACAAAAAGTAATTGCTTCTATCTGGGGACATATTTACATCAAGAGTCGTATAATCTGTAAGTCCATTCATAACAAGCTGTCTAAACGGAATTGAGCAGTACATGGTGCCATAGTTACTGCTCTCTCTGGATATATTTGTTGAGTACCTTGCATAACCTATTCTATTAATATTAGGATTGTCAAGAGCAATAGTTTTATTCTGTACCAATTTTTTAAGATTTTCGTCAACTATTGATGCAGCCTCGATTGGATTCACTATATCACGGCGATTATAGTTTGCATAATATGTAGAACCCATATCCTCTATAAAAATATTTTTATATTCTTTCGAATTCTTTATAAAATTATCTACAGTATCGCTTAAATATAACGGGTTCAAAAGATATTGCGTGCTTGTTTGAAAATTATACATGCCTGTAGCGTAATTATACTTCTTAAATTCAATTGGTTTTGCGTCATATCCATATAATGCATATGTTTTAGGTTTGAACCCCCCTCCCGTATCTATAATCCTCATCAAACTTGCATCAAAAAACAATTCATTTTTTCCATTATTAAAATATTCTATTAAATTACTTAAATCATTTTTATTCCCATTCTTAGCTATGGTGGCAACTTTGTTGAATACAGAATTGTTCATTCCGCCATTGAAAGCACCCTTATAATTAACTATGACACTGCTTATATCCTTTAAATCCTTAATTATATTTATAAGCTCATTGTACGTCGTCATCGAAACAAGTTTTTTATATGGAATACCTAGGAATCTGTTTTCAAGTGTCACTGTTCCAATTACATCCATAAAAATCTTCGGCGATGCACTATAGGATACCTTTAAATTATTATTTTCTATAAGATAGTTCCTGTATTCCTCAGCCATATCAAAATATGTCACATTTCCAGTAAATAATTTGTACCTTACAGTATAATCAACATCAATAAGTCCTGTAGATGCAAGATAGCGTGCATCATTATCACTATATGGGCCAAAAATTTTCACGCGTGAATACTGCATAGAATCGAAGGTGCTGCAGACTTTATTGTATATCGTACCTCCCTCTGAATTATCTTTAGTTCCAAGCTGTACTTTAATATATCCAAGCTCAGCCCCTTTTTCAATTATTCCCATATAGCCCTTGCTTTTTCCCTTACTGTTTTCATAGTACATCCCAAATACAGGCATGTTTAAATCTTCTGGAAATTCTGGCATGTCATAAAGTGTACTATAATAATTGTTATTATAGACAGGTCTTTCATAAACCGGATATCTTTTATTAAAAGTATTAAGTTTAAATAAAGCGCCTGAGCCATCCGGTACTAATATATATCCATTATTTACTTCATCTGCCGATGCATCTCCAAAGGAAGGCAGTACCTGGATATTTTGCATCGTATAGTAACCATTTCCGCTTTTAATTTCATAGGTCGGTATTCTTACTACCAAATCGCCTTTTTCTAAAGTAGCTTCCATAGTTACAATAAACCTTGCTGGTTTTGCAATAGCTACTTGAATTCCAAATTGTGAACTATCAGCAACTAGCATATCGGTTGTATATCCAACTGCTTTCGACAATTCAATAAGCTGTTTTACTAGGGTTAAAGGTGGCAATCCTGAAAATCTCATATAATAACAGTTGTTCTCTCTATCTTCTTGATACGTCATTTCCAATGCATCCTTATATTTCTGCGCTTTTACCATACTTAATTTACCCTTACTAACTTCTTGGTCCAATTTATCAATAAATTCTGTTTGATAATTTTTTATTGATATCTTGGATGGCATATATTCATTCAAACGATATGACTCAGTCTCAAAAAAGTCGAATATAATTTGCACTCCATTTTTAATTTTATTTATTGTATATCTGTTATTTTGAATACTGTATTTGTATGCATCCCATTCATATGAAGTGCTGTCCTTACCCATATATTTTATAATAATTGGAGATTTATCATCATCTTGGCTCTTCTCATTATTATAAATACTATTCCATTCCATACCTGTTTTTGTATCAACTATTCTAAAGTTCAATGTTTTAGTATCAATATATAATTGTCTACCTTCACTATCACTTACAAGAGCAGTTCCTGAATTTTTTTGTATCTGGCCTATAACCGATGACAACCCGACCTTTTTGTATTCAGGCAGCGGCTGCTTTTTAATATTCAGATTTGTAAACAATAAATAGATACAACAAAATGCAATAATTATTAGAATAGTGACAATTAATCTCTTTGTATTGATCTTTTTCAATGTTTTGTTTATTTTGGTTACTGCCATATCTATACCTCTTACCATCTTTTCACCACCTTTTTATCAATTCATTGAATGCTGTCGCAAAAAATCCGAATAACCTACCCATTAACGTAATGTACAGCATACATAGAAAAACTATAATTATAGCTGAAATAAATGAAGCAAGCAATGTAAGTATATTAGTCGATGCAGAATATTCATGAATAACACACAGTCCACAAAATACGAGAAAGCAAAACCATATAGTTCCGATAGCAGTAAAAGAATACAATAATGAGGCTTCCTCTTTAATAATAACATTACTGAAAATTATTCCTATGATATCAAATATAATTTTAGGGACAAGAGAATAGCAAATAACTATATAAATATCACTCATTGACCCGCTTCCATCAAAAAGCGTCGTTATACTCCAATTGCTTATCAAAAACAATAGTAATGGGAACAAAGTTGTAAAAAATACCTTTATACTGTTCATATGCTGCAAAGGATTATCATTAAAAATGAATCCGGTGTATTGATAATCTAGTATACCTATTATACCAAACAATACCAATACAACCGTAGCTATTATATAATTCTTTTTCCCACGGAATTTAACCTCATAAAATCCATCAAATGGATGCAAAAGAACATAAAACATATATTTTGTATCTTCCATAATATTGCTCATATACAAACCATACCCTTTCTCATGTATCATTATATAGAGCTGTTTATATTCCATATAATATTTGCCGACATTTTCTACCCATTTTTTTTATTATATTTATATTCCGAATAAAACAGGGTAAAAGTTATTAATAAAAATAAAGCCGCAAACCAGCCTATATATTTCTGAATAGCCAGGCTTCTGTAACCATTATATGCTTTTGAATAATAGCTCTTGCTGTTGCCAAGTTTTAAATAATACATTGCCTTTTCATACTGATCCTGCATCAGATAATTTCTTCCAACTCCGGTATAACCTACATCGTAATTAGCATTCAATTTTACAGTTTCATCAAAGAGTTTCCCTGCATTATTCCAGTTGCCCTTGTAATATTGTTCTGCAGCATTCAAAACTGTCTCACCAAATTCCGTTGGTTCATAAAGATAACAAACGCCTAAGTCTTTGTCAGATATAAGTAATTTTTTGCCAAGCCATGCAATACCTGTTGGATTCTTTACATTCCCTTTCAAATCTCCGGATGAACCAAATATATTCAGCAGATCGCCCTCAAAATCGTAAATAAAAACTCTCCCTTTAGTTTTATCAAGAAGTGCATATACTCCAAAATCGGAAACTGCTATATCAACAAACTTGGATTTCTGTGCAATCTGATTGCTATTACTTGAGTCATTACTGGATTCAATATTTTGAACCAAATCTCCAGTCACCGGCAAATATCCATTTTCCATAAGAACATTTTCCCCTTTTGAATCAAAGCGAAATACCATATTCTGTGCCGATGCATCATATGTAGTAGCATAAATAAGCCCATCCTGGTCAATAGTCAGGTTGTTGAATGACGGGGCGAATACTTTCTTCATTTTTTCTTTCTGTTTTCTTGTAGCTATGGATTCCCATAGTTGATCTATCATATTTACCTTAGGTTTGTTTAATCCAAAATATCTGGAAAACGTGCCATCATTATTTAATTGTATTATGCCTTCGTAACTTCCCTGCACAACAATACTTATTACCCCATCTTTCCCGACTACAAGCTTTGATGGCTTAAATTGTGTAACACCAACCATATTGTCGGGTTTCTCTATTATACGACTGAAACTATATGTTTTCCCATCTAGCACTACAATTCTTTCAGCCGCTGTATCTGCAATATATAATAATCCTGTATTATCATCCATGAATACACCTTCCGGATTTGTAAGCATCAACTGCTCATTGGTTTGAGGATTGACTACAATTCTTCCATTTGCATCCCTTATCAACTTAATGGATACAAGAAAATTAAAATTAGTATCAAATACATTAACGCGGCTTTCCATTGTATCTACCAGAAATATTCTGTCTTTGCTTACAAACACATCGTCGACTTCCGAAAACTTTATATCTTTCATAACGCTGCCATCTATAACATTAACAAATTCAAAGGCCGGAAGGCTTTTATTGGCCTCTCCCCAGTAATTATAGATATAATTGTGTTCAAATGTATTGGCAGCATATACTTTTGTACATGGAAGCATCAGAAAAATCAAGCAAATTATAATAACCGAATATTTAAATTTCATAGCTTGTACATCTTCCTCTCTTCTAGAAAAATATAAAATACACTTATTCTTTAATTCCAGATGTCGCCATTGTTTGAATTACATTGCTCTGGAAAATAACAAATACAACTACCGGTACAATAAGCATTATTAGGGTTACTGCTGAAGCAACTCCTATTCTGGCAATACCTGAATTAACTATTTGTGATAATGCATAGCTTACGGGTTTCAATTTTTCAGTATATAAAAATGAACCTCCCGTCGTACCCCACAAAGTCTGGAAAGATAATATTACCAGTGTTATCCAAGCTGATTTTGAAAGAGGCATCATTATCTTCCAGAATATCGTAAATTCACTTGCTCCATCTATCTTTGCAGCTTCAAGAAGCGAGTCAGGTACTTGTACCATAAAATTCTTCATTAGGAATAATCCCAACGTAGATCCTATAGCTGGAAGAATAACGGACAAATAAGTATCAACCATTCCTAACCTTGACATTATTATGTAATTAGGCAAAGCAGTAACAGTACCATTAAACATAAGTGAATAGACAATCAAGTTAGACATAAATTTCGAACCTGGAAATTTATATTTTGCAAGAGGGAAAGCAGCCATAGAACTTATTATTACAGTTCCAATAGTTCCTAGCACGGTTATAAGTATAGTATTAAAAATATACCTTGATATGGGTATCCACGAATTTCCCACAATAATTGATAAATCAGCAAAATTAGACAAAGTAGGCTTTTGCACAAACAATCTTGGCGGGAATAAAAATATTTCATTAAGCGGTTTAAAAGCATTACTTATGGCAAATATCAAAGGCCAAACACTAAATAATCCAAATATACCAAGAAAAATGGTTAACAATATATCAACAGCTAAGCTTCTGTTTCTGCGGGAAAATTTTCTGGAAGCATAGGATTTCTTTATTTTGCTTAAAATATTAACCAAGTTAAGCACCTACCCTTCTTAACGCCTTCTGTACAATAATATTAGTAAATATCATTATAAAAAATAATATTGTAGCTATTGCCGATGCATATCCCATCTCATATCTTATAGTTCCATAATCATATAAATGAGTCAAAATAGTCTGACCGGAATATTCTACCGAAGGGTAGCCTGCAAGTTCAATTGATATTTGAGATACAGATAAAGAACTCGTTATCTGCATAACTGCTCCAAATAAAAGCTGGGGTTTCATGTTTGGCAAAGTTATATACCAGAGTTCCTGCCAGCGATTCTTTATCCCATCTATTTCTCCTGCTTCATACTGTGTTTTGTCTACATTCTGCAAACCTGCAATAAATGATAGAAAACTTACTCCAAGGCTCAACCACAATTGAACTATTATAAGTATAGGTAAAACATACTCTTTTTTATTAAAAAATAAAATAGGTTCATTCACTATTCCTAGCTTCAACAGCCATGAGTTTGCATATCCATACATATCAGAAGAAAAAATCAATTTCCATATAAGATAAGCATTGCCTGATATAGATGGTGCATAGAAGACTAGCGTCATAATTGCACGAACTTTTGGAGGCAGCTCATTTATTAACCATGAAAATACAAAACACATAAGATAGCTAATCGGTCCGGTTATTAATGCAAATAGTATAGTATTTTTTACTGCGATTAAGAATACATCATCATTTATTAAAAGGTTAATATAATTACTAAGTCCTACAAATACCGGTGCCTCAAGCATGTTAAAAGAGGTAAAACTTATTACAATAGAAGTTATTACAGGTATAACAGTAAACACAATAAATATAATAGAGAATGGCAGTATCAGCAGATATTTCTCTTTATGATATTTCCATATTTCCTTTAATGACATTGACATTTTATAATTATTTTTTGTTGTTTTCTTTTTAATCATCAACATACTACCAGCACCTCTTTCAATCCATTCAAATACATACGTTGAATATCCTAATTTTCATCTTTATAGGACAGATGAAATTCTTTCCGCATTCTTGTAAGCTCCTTATTCACCTGTTTGGTATTTAGATATAGCGCTTCTCTCGGATTTTCACTTGCGCCTCCATTTGTTGTCGCAACTGAACGAAATGCATAATCGGCAGCTCTCATTGTCATATATCCGCCTGGTACTTCAGGCATTCCTACTGTATTTTTAAATTGTTCTTCCAGTTGCTTAGAATACTTTAAGGGCCATGGAAGCTGTTTCATTACATCTATATTGGCTGTCGGATATCTCGCAGCAGCGCCCATAACGGACTCAAGTGAGTTTGCATATCTTGTCTGAGTATTGGTATCAATCCACCAATTCATAAATTTCCATGATTTGTCCTTATCTTTTGCAGATTTTAGCAAAATACAATCGACAGTCTGAGATACTGCTGTATTATTTATTGTCCCATCCGCCTTATTTAATCCTGGCAAAGTAACCATTGACCACATTCCTTTTATTTCCGGTGCAAAAACTTCAAGTTGGTTATATGTAGTATAAGGTGCAATACCTATAGGAATTTCACCCGTCCTGAATCTGTTTGAAAAATCGGCGGATACAGGCAGCTTGTAACTTGTATAAAATTTTGTCAGCTCATTGAATGCCACCATGGCATTATCATCTGTCAATCCGCTCTCTATTCCATAATCACCGCCTGTACCTTTATATAAGTCTCCACCATACTGATATATTAATGAAGAATAAAATTCCACGCCCGGCAAGTAAAAATCATAGTTGTTTGTATGCAAGACAGATATATCATATTTGACTTCATCCCATGTTTTTGGTGGTTTTAATCCCAGCTGGTTCATGATATCTTCACGATAAAACATCATCATGAATGTCTGTTGCTCCGGTAAACCATAAATACCATTTTTGAAGGTCACAGTTCTTATCGCACTATCAAAAAACATTCTTCTTATATCGTCAAAACCATCAAGTTTTGAAAGATCAATAAGTGCATTTCGCATTGCAAAATTAATTACTGTCGCTTGTGGAATATTTAATGCCACATCAGGCCCATTACCTGCTAATGTCGCCGGAAGAATTACATCTGCAGGGATAAGTTGAAGATTCACTGCTATACCGGTTTTTGGCGTGAAGTCCTGGTCGATTAAGTTTTTTATTATCTGAGCCTGGTCACGTCCGGCAGATGTCCATACTTTTACAGCATTTTTAGTCGATATATCTGATATTTTCGTTTCATCTATAAAAAATGTAGAGAGAAATCTTATTGTATTATAATAGAAACGAACAAATATATTAGGTTCAGCTCTGACAAGTTTTGCATTCGGCGCAGATAATGTAAAGCTGTCAAGTTCGAGAGGCATTTTTGATATAGACGTAATCCATGTGCCCAATCCCGCAATATTGCTTTCAAAAGTATTTATCTCATTTACTACATTCTCTGGCTTTGAAGATAGCTCCTCTGCCTGCAATTGCATTTTTTCAATAATGGCAGTATTCTCGCCTTTATCTCCTGTAATACGTATCAATTCATCAACAACATTTTTCAGGCGGGTGCTCTCAGTTTTGAATGTTTCAGCAAATCCTGGAATTTTTTTTGTTATTTCATAATCTATGTTTTTATCGGGTACAACACCTGTTATCTGAGTAGTTTTACGATAAATATCATTCAAAATAGAAACACTTTTTTCCACCTGTGAAAGTGGCAAAGCTAAATCTCCAAGAACCACCTCAAGTGAAATAGTGTTCTTTCCTTTTTTAAAGTGAAATAGAAAATCTTCTTGTCCCTTTCCCATGATATAATTAGCAAAACCCGTATTAAAATCAAATCCTATTGCTAATGCCTCGCTAAATGGTACTTCACCATTAATCCTTAGCCGTCTGTACGAAGTTACGCCTCTGTTAATATTTTGTTTGCCTCTAAAGGAAATTCTATATAAACCTTCCTCTGGTACATTGATTTCCCATTCAATAGTATCTCCTGGCATACTCCAGCTAGTACCACCAATAGTATTCAATCTAATCTTATATGGACTGTATGGTACAGTATTAGAACTGCTGTAATCGGTTGAAAGAATAATATCAGGAGAGGATTTTTTAATATCTAAAGTATTCTTATCTATCCTTTCAGCCTGATATAAGATATTAGTCCCATTATACACATTATATTTTTGCTTCCATTCCTTTAATACATCTACATAAGGTTTTATCTCTGGAGCTGTTTTAAGAGTTATATCAGCAATCTTAAGCGGTTCTTTAACTGATTCAAAAGTTAATGTATGCAAACCTTTGCTAAAATAAAATTTATAAGGTTCAAAATCTCTTCTTTGAGAATCATTTATATAGATAGTTGTCAGCTCAGGTTTTTCTATTGCCACAGGAAGAATCTCGTTACCATTTTTTTTCGCAATTTGCTTGCCATCACTATTATCCCATACTCTGTTAAAGATTATCTGGTTCATCCCATCAAAGAAAATTTTATCATCAATATACATTTTTCTCTCAATTTGAGAATTGGTCCCTTTTACCGGAATATAAGCAACTACAATATTATAAAAACCATCCTCTTTTACTTGAAAACTCCATTCGATCTTACCATTGTCGTCGGTAAATACTCCATCATTCCCTGTGCTTGCTTTCATGCCATCCGTTGTTTTGTATGACGATATATCTACTTTTATTTCATCGGATGCGGTTTTACCAGAATAGTTCTGACTATCGAGATATTTTATATAGGACTCATCATAATAGACCTGCTTATCAGCCGATTTTGCAGTATCTATTGCTTTGCAATCTGTATTAAATAGAAATAAAATAAAAATCATTATAATACTTGAAAATAATACTCTCTTCATATGATCAGTCCCCCATTTGAATCACTTTTATCAAGTTCTTTGATGCTGTGGAATTTATCACAGCATCAAAGAACATTAATATATCTTTTCTTTTATTATTTGACTTCTACAGAAATCTTTAAGTCAGTCTTATTTCCGACATAATCCTTAACTGTCAAAACAACATCATATTTACCTGCAGTAGTAACATCAAGCTGGCTGATATCTGCTGTTACATATGCTTTCAAATCAAACCCATCTTTATCAACAGCTTTATCTATAAAATCATTTGCCCAGTTTATCTTAGCTGCATCTTCATTTTTTGCTATTGTCCTGTAGGTGGCTTTTGCTTTTAATGTGGGAGCCGTCTTGTTATTAGTATCATATACTATAATAGCAAAATTCCCCTTGCCCTCATTACCTGCTTTATCCTTTGCAGATACAGCTAGGCCTTTATCATACTTACCAACCTTATCGAACTTTACAGCAGAAGAATCAAATTTAATATCTGAAACTTTTATATCACCGTCAACGCCATCAGTAGCTTTTACATATTTGTTCCAGTCGATTTTGGATGCATCTGTACCGGAAGGTAGAGCTATGTCTTTTCCAACTAAAGCAAATGTTGGGGGCATATTATCTGTAGGTGCCGATGAACTTAACGCTTTTTCGGTAATACTCATGGAATCATTAATCATATTTTTCATTGAATCAATCGCCGCAGAATATTTTGGCGTATTATTAAGTCCATAAATTGAATTACCTAATATTTGATCAGACCAAATACTAGACCACGGCATAATATAAGCATTCTCATTAGGTTTGTTTCCAGATATAGCGACAAAAGCCTTCATTATATCCTCACCTAATGTTTCATTAGTAACATCAAATCCCGCATTTATTGCCTCGGCTTTAGCATTTTTCTTAAAATAATCAAGAGCCTTATTGCTATTTGCCAGAGTTTTATAATATGTTGAAAAATACAACTGATAAGCTTTTAGTGCAAGCTCCGTCCTTTCTTTTGATACTCCTTTCAATATGCCCATTTGGTCACTCGGCATAACTAGTTGCTGATATTTCTGATCACCTGATGGGATATTGTCAGGCCTTGGGAAAGGTACCACACCCATGGACTCTCCGCGCTTTGCAAGTGCCTGTCCTGAACTATTCGACATCCATGGAACCATATTGGTAAATACGGTCTCCCCATTTGCAAAATCATTTGCATTCCAAGTCCAGCCTGGGACAGGGTTATCATCTCCGTATCTTACAGACATCATTAAATTCTTGGATTTAAGCTCGTCAATATACTGGATAGCCTGTTTAACTTCTGCAGAATCAACTGTAAGGCCATTAGCGCCATACAATGCTCCGCCATTTGCATGTATTGCTTGAAGAGCCGTATATCTATAGTCTGTCTCAAAGGCCTTAATAGGTACATCTGTTCTTACAGGTGCTTTTTTATTTGAATAATATGCATTTACCTTTGTTAAATAATCTTCAAATGCCGACCATGTCCATTTATTCTCTTTCCATAAATCCGTAGGATATACAGTTTTTCCGTTTTGCTTTAGAGCATCAACCTTATCAAGATACTGGACATTGTATACCAAAGGCCATACATTTATAAACGAAAGTATAAAGTTTAAAAAATATGTATGCCCAAACATTTTGTCGCCAAACATCCATGAACTGTCCGGGTCGCTGAATATGCTCTGATAACTATCCAGAGGCTGAAGTATATTCTGACCGAGTATTGTCCCCTGAGAACCGCCCCAGAATAATGCCACGTCACAAACGGGGTCATTGGCTAATACCGATTTCAAGAGTACTTCACGGACATCACCAGAATACTGTGTCCATTTAACCTTTACATTGAGTTGTTTAAGAACGGTATCCATAGCCTTCCTGGCTGCTTGAAGTCCCTCAGGCGACATACCCGATTTACCAGTAACGGGATCTTTCCACTCTGGATTAATTCCAGATTCCGAATGGGTGCCAAATACGATAACAGTTTGTCCCCCTTTCTTAGCAGATGTTGCTGCATTTTCCCCCCCTTTGCCACATGCGCTCATAAATGATAAAAACATAAAAAATACAATTACGAGTGAAATAACTCTTTTAGATTTGATTAACATTTTATTTCCTCCTTTTTATTTTTTTTGCAGCCTTTTATATTTCATGCTAATATACACTACTTAGCCTGAATAACAAAAGTTGTAACTGATTCTGATGGCAATATATAACTCTGTAAATCAGCAATTTTTTTTACGAGACTGCAATTATAATTCACTGATGTTTCGTATACTTCACTATATTTACCATTTAAGCCATTAAAAACTATTGACTTTTCTTCCTTTGATGGATTTACAAAAACAATAACAGTTTTATCTGACTTGGGGGAAACATATGCCGATACAAGCAAATTGTTATCTTCAATTTCTGCCTTTATACGCCTGTAACCCGGCCTGATAAACCTGGAATAATTCCCAAAACTCCATAATCTTTTGGAAGTTTCATATTCTTCAGTTGCTGTATTAACATATACAAGGCCGTCGCGGTAATCGCCCTTTGCTACAGCTAACCAAGCCTCCCAGGTAGAAACCGATAAAATGGTCATATCCTCATGTATCGTTTTGGCAAGGACCAATGCTGCGTCCATACCCTTGGCATTTCCATTTTTCATCTCACACCACTCTGTTTGGTGAAGAGGAAGCATGTTATTAAACTGTGAAAAATATATGGCAGCTTCTCTTTTATCATCTGCATTGGACCAGTAAGAATGAACTGCAAAATGATCAATGGCTTTTGAAAGCAGATCATCCTGCATTACGGTCCTGTACATCGAAAGGGTATAATCACGATCATTCCACTTCCCAGATTCATCTATTGAAAGTTTTACAGGGAGCTTTCTTTTTTTAAGTTCTAAAGTTACTTTTCTTGATAAGTCCAGCACCTGTCCGGGCTCATAGTGGCAACCTTCTTGCCCACTTTTCCAATTCCACTGGGGTTCATTTATAGGGCTTAAATATTTGACAGGTATACCTTTTTCAAAGAAGAGTTGAGTTATATCGGCGAGATACTTTGCATACTCATCTTCATTTTCTTCCGAGAGATTCGATTTTCCAGAAGCTTCTCCGGAGGAATATCCGGACTTAGTTAATCTTGCCGGTGGACTAACTGAAAATAATTCAACTGTAGCTCCATGCTTTACTGCTTCCTTCATAGCATTTATAGAATTTTTATCTCTATTCATGTCATATAATCCGGGAGAAACCTCTATAGTTTGTGTAGAACGCCAGGGATCATCTGTCAAGCAAGGATATCCGGCCCCAATATTATATCTATATATATTCAACCCTATCCCCTTTTTACTCTCATAAAGGAAATCCATAATTTCACTAATATTACTCCATCCGCCGACATCCTGAGCCCACCATGCGCCGGATGCACCAAAGCCCTCGATCTCCTGGTATTTGATATTATAGTTAAGCTTTACCTGTATCCCCATTGGATTAACCCCCTTAAAAGTTTGTTTACTATTTTTAGAAACCGTTTTCATAAAAAGCCAAAAAAACATCGAAAGTAATATTAAAAAAATCAATATTGCTAAAACATATTTTCCCCATAGGTATCTCATCTATATTTCTCCCTTACAGACATATATCCATTATTTTTAAAAATAATATGATTGCTATAAAAAATTTAACAAATGCCATAAAGCATTGTAATATCTTAAGAGATAAACATTCATGAACAATACCCTTCTGTTTTTAAATAAGACTTTTGATTTAAATATTGTATTAGATAGATTGATTAATATAATTATTTTTTGATGAATACTATATTAAAAATCAGTTTATATTATTATGTTTATATATAATATCTATTAATTATAAAAAACATTTAGAATTAATAGATCAAATAAACATTCTATTAACATGAAATAGGTTTCATATAATTTACAAAACATATTATACTACATTATCCTCGAATTGTTAATATTTATTTCAAATTTTTGAAAATTTTTGTTATGAACTTAATTCAAAGAGTAACTTCATGTTTATACCATCAAAATGGTGGAAGTTACTCCTACAAAACGATATGTAAACTTCAATATTGTTTTGATTTCGAACATGATTGCCTGATAGTAAGGCTTGTTTCTATAACCTTTTCTCTTGATGATTTTTTGCCTGCAATCATGTCCACAGCAGTTTTGGTAAGTTTTGGTATATCATGGTTTATAGATGTTAAAGTGGGTGACACAATATCACAAAGATAAGAGTCATCAAAACCTGTTAACGAAATATCCTGTGGAATTTTGATGCCCTGTGAATAAGCATATTTCATAGCACCAATTGCCACAAAATCATTTATGGCAATAACTGCCGTAGGTATTCTGCTTAAGGAAAACAAAGTTTTCGCTGCATTAAGTCCATCATCAATAGAAAATCCGCTGAATATTACCCAGTCTTTATTATATTCAAGTCCGAAATGCTTTAATGCATACTTTAATGCCTTGTGTTTTATAGATGTTGATGTAATGCTAGATATTCCACCTATAAGGCCTATATCTTTATGCCCAAGGGAAATAAGATACTCTATAATGGAGAAAATTCCAGCTCTTTCGTCGCTCCTTACCTTAAAACAATCAACACCGCTCATCCGGCCATTGATCATTACGATTGGAACCTTATCGAGCACAGCATTCATCTCATCTGCAAGCTGCTTGTTGGTTCTTACCATATTAATTCTGCCGCCTAAAAATATTATTCCATCGACCTGCTTTTCAACTAACATTTTTAAATAAACCGACTCTAAATCAATATTAAATGCGTTGCAGAGAATTATAGAGTAACCTTCGGCAGTTAAAAGTTTCTCTGTTTCTAAAAATATATTGGCAAAAAAAGGATTGTCAATACTTGGCATTATTATACCTATAGTTTTTGATTCCTTTTTTAGCAGACTTCTTGCAAGAGCATTAGGTTGAAAATTGTACTTATCTATTATTTCCCTAATTTTACGGCTTTTTTCTATATTTACTCTTGCACTGCCGGTTATCACTCTCGAAACAGTCGCGGGTGAAACTTCAGCTTCTTTTGCAATATCATATATTGTTATATTCTTTTTCAATTTTTATCCCATCCTGTTTAATATACTGTAATATCAGAAATTTATTTAATGCAAATATTCCAAAACAATCTTATCAAATACTGGAGAACTTCCTATTGCCTCAACCAGCATGTACAATTTATTACCTGTCTTATTAAACCATGGCCCCGGAAGATAAAACCTTTGCGAATCTCCCCCAACCATGCACGGGCTAGTTTCACCATCTAAAAATATGCGGCCTACAATTTTGCCGTTAAAAACTGCTATAAATTTTATATCTTTACCTTCTATATGTACATATGCGCATCCATGCTTTATACTATCTAAATCTACACACAATACAACAATCTGACCTGGTATAAACTTTAAGGGTAAATGGGTATTACAGCCTTTGGATTCTAATATATAATGAAGAATCTTTCCCTCGTCAAAAGCTTTAAAGCAGCATTTTTTAATTTTTCTGCAATACAGAATAAAAGGCCTTCCAAAAGGCTCGCTCCAATCCTTCTTCATCACAGCAACAGATATTTTTGATTGCCTGCCCGGCGTCAAATAATTGGAAAGATCTATATATGGATCATATGGGTTTATTCGTGAAATTTTTATGCCGTCAACAAATACCTCAGAATATGCCACATTATCTTCAACCTCCAGTACAAAACTATCACAGTCATATTTTGATGGTATATAGTTTTTGCTATATAAAGCTTTCATCGGAGTCCTTGTTGAATTCCAGCTATTTATATTCATCAATGGCTGAAATATATCAACATCCTTATTTAATAAAACTCTGATATTCCCTTCAATATAATCAAAATACCAACAATCGGATAAATCTTCTTCATGTATTATTTCATAAGCACTTTCTATTCCTTTTGAAGATTTTAACCTTAAAGATTTCAATCTTGGATCATCAAAATTTGAGTGTCCCCATATCTCTACCCTGAAATTCCATTCTCCTGTTTTACCGGAGCTGTATCTTTGCCATTGACCTCCCGATATTCTTGTCCCTAGATACTCATCTCTATCATAAGCTGAAACAATATCTGCTGCTCCCTTAAGCAACAGAGGGAAGCCAGGATTTGCTTTTATTTTGTAAATTCCATATCCTCTCCATAGACCATAATCTTCAAAATACAAAACGGGTGATTCTTTTACATTCTCTGAACAAGAAGCAGGTTTTATACTGGCATTTATGATGCCCTTATATTCCACAGCCTCTCTTGCAGTGGGAATCTCAGCTTTCCATACCGTTAAATCGCTTTCAATCCTTGCAGCTTCCTGCCTGCTGGTTATCATTATCTTTATAAGCTTGTTTCCTTGCCTTATTATGCGATTATCCCCTATACCGGATAGCAATATCTTATTATCTTTAATATACTCACCTTCGGCAGATACTGCATCAGGAATATCAAATAAAGCCTGACATCTACGATCAGCGTATAAAATAAATGTGACTTTATTTCCATGCTTATATATGCCAGCAATCTCTGCAGACGAAAAGACGAGCATTCCATTCACGTCCCATTCACCCAAGGGTATATTGACAGGTAAAATTGAAGCTCTTAAAGGCTCAACATCAACATAAAAATCTACTCCATTACCTTTTATATATGCAGTTCCATTTTTATCGCCTATATTGGGAATGCAGATAAGCATTCCACCATTTTCTAATTCAAGAACGGCATATTTATCAGGCCCTGGAAAATTTGCGTTTATATCAAAACCATGATTTTCTTTATAGAGAGAAACTGCTATTTCTGATCCAAGCGATTTAATAAGACCTGAAAAAAGCCGGGCCTCAAGGGCTTTTTCTCTATATTCTCCTACAGGTGAAATATCTGAATTGAAACCATAATCACTTGTTATGAAAGAGAGAGGACTTTTACCTTTCCCCCAATTATTTATCCCGTTAGTAAAACCAAAATTATATCCTGCTACCTGATTATAGGGACCTATAAGTTTGGCACCGCAGCATAGTTCACGCCGCAACGTAAAATAATCTTTATTCGTCTCCGTTATAAGAAAAGGTTTATTTAGAACTCTCATCCTTTTATATATTGCACCGCAATATTTTTCAAATGAAGCGTTTTTAATATTCATATAAATATTAAATGTATTTTCAACACCTTGTGCAAAGCCTGTCGCGCCCTTCATACTACCCTGCCCGGCACATCCAAATACTGGCACGCTTATTCCGTATCTCGCTGCTATACTTTTTAACTCCTCCATATACTTTCCGGGATCGGGGCAATCGAAAAAGTCAAGCTCATTATCCAGCTGCACCATTACAACTGTACCACCGTTTCCACATTGATAACGTGAAATCACCGGAATTATCTTTGAATACCAAGCATCAACTCTCTTAAGAAATTGACCATTTGCTTCCCTTATAGGATATGGAGATGCAAGACACCATGCAGGAATCCCCCCACCATCCCATTCAGAACATATATATGGTCCCGGCCTTGCAATTACAAACATCCGTTCATCCGAAAGCATTTTTAAAAATTTATCTGCATCCCTTTGACCAGAAAAATTCCATTCTTCTGGAGAAATTTCATGATAATTCCAGGGGAAATAAACATCTACACAGTTATATCCTAATTGTTTTATCTTAATGATGCGATCATGCCAGAGTTCCATAGGAATTCGAAAATAAAAAAGAGAGGCACAAAGTAAAATCTTATATTGCCCGTTTATACAGATACCTCTTTTATCTATGCTTATATTTTCATTAATATTCATTTGATATCACCCATTTAAAATTACATATGAAACCGATTTCTCAATAACTTTATTATATTATCTGATAAAAAGTATGTCAATATAAATTATTTTAAATTGATAAATGCCGGGCAAATGCCCGGCATCGCACGCAATGAGCTTACTTTTGCTGTTCATGAAGGCTTTTTTCAGCATACCGTATCGCGGCTTTGACAAGGTTTCCACATTGTCTCGATGGAACGCCTTCCCATCCTTCCTTTGCAACAATATCATCAACACCTAATTCCTTTGCCAATTCAAATTTTAAATCATCTGACATAAGGCCCTGGCGTCTGCTCATATTCACACCCCCAGAAAACTGGATTGTGCGTGCAATATTATTATTCCTAAAAATATAAAATTTATTACATCGCCAGTTGCCCTCCCGGAGTATCGATAATCTGAAGGATATTTTCCTCATTTCCGTTTTCAGCATTGATATATACTATAAAAGTCGTATTATCGCTTTTACCCACAAATTCATATGTAAAAACTTCTCTCTGTGAAAGAAGAGGAATTATAGCCAATCTTACATTCGTTATCTTTAAAGTACGGCTTACTTTTTCTCTTGCTTGATCTATTGTAAGTTTTGGGGAAGGTATTTTTCTTTTACTATGGGCTATCAGATATTTTTCAGCCTCTATACCTACTATTTCCCCATTGTCAAGTGCTACTTTAAGCTTAATCTGGTCAGGATAAATTATGACGTTAGTATCCCCTTCTGTTACCGTATTTACATAACTTATAACAATTGTATTGTCATCTTTCTGCGAAAATGTCGGTATCATGTCTTTAAAACCCATATTGTTCAAAAATTTCAAGCCAATATCGATTGCTTTTTTGTTATCGATGGTGGACGAGTTTATGTCTCTCGGATCCAGCATATAAACAAGGTGTCCGCCATGTTTGCTTATATCAACATTAACAGCACTATCTTTATTCCTTCCTTTCAATATCACATAGAAAGGATATACAGATATTTTCCCATCTCCTTTTGAACTGTAACTTCCTATTTTCTGTACCTTATCCTTTCCAAAAATATTAATAACTTTTTTCTTGGCATCGTCAAGTGTTATGGTACGCTCAGCATTAACCTTGGGAGTGATATTCAAGACATTTTCAGAAAACGGACCGTCATATATAAGCGTGGGATGGCTCTGCATCTGTTTGTCTATGCCGGTAAATTTCTGATCTACAATATTGGTTTGTGCCTTCTTTAAAATTTCATTACCCTCATATCTTATCTCGGACCATTTGAAATTTCCATCTTCCATTTCCCTCTGCAGGGAAAAAAGTTGTTCGTGAAGATATGCCGCGTTATTTTTCAATGCAGATAAAGTCTTCCATTCTTTATCTGTTAGCTTTACTCCATCGCCTTGTCCTCTTATCAATGCATAAGAAAAGTCCGACAATTGCGATAAAAACTTGCTTGTCTGAGATATAGCCGTATGCGTTATCGGCAGTGCATTTACTCTGTCGGCTGCGGCTCCGGCCTGCCTCCATATGTCACCAAAAAGCAGCGTCATCTGCTGTGAGGATGACACTACGGCAACCTTTGAAAGATCAGTCTCCAAGTTCTGCACATTCCCTGTCAGATCATATAATTCCCTTTGGTATTTACCCTGAAGCCTGTTTCCAAACTGCATCCTGTCTATGTAAATAAGACATGCAAACGTAGTAACGCCTACTACCAGCACAGCAACAATAACACTATAGATTCCTCTTTTCCTCATAATCGGCTGTTCCAATCATACCACCTCTTAAAGTCCTTATTTTTTTTACTGTCTGTATTAAACTCCAATAGAGTGCATCTTTTATATTTGAAGAATATTATCCCAATAATCTTTATACAGCCACCCCGATATTCCAGTACTTTTATTTTTTGCTAATTTCCCTTATTTATACAAATTAAATTATATTTAATGCAAAAAAGAGGAACACTTTAGATGAGGTGATTTTATGAAGATCCTTATATTATCTATTTCTGCAGGGAGCGGCCACGAAATTGTGGCACAGTCTCTCAAGCATTTTATGGAATCCAGAATAAAAAACTGCAGTGTAGAAATAATTGACGCATTAAAATATATAAATCCTATCATTGACAGGTTAATAATAGGCGGTTATTTAAAAACTATCAGAAATACGCCGCATATATACGGCAGGTTGTACAATGCATCAAATAATGATGAATATATAGGCGCCGTATGCAACAAGTTCAACGATATGCTTATAAAAAAAGTCGAATCTTTGATAGATGATACTAAACCGGATGTAATAGTATGTACGCATCCCTTTCATCTTAAAATGCTGGAGCCGGTAAAAAAGAAAGGTCTTTTTGAAATACCTGTTATTGCGATAATTACTGACTTTTCGATACATAGTTTTTGGATTGCTGATTTTGTTGATGCATATGTAATACCTCAGGAGGACTTGAAAATAGAACTTACATCAAATGGTATAAATGATGATAGAATTTACCCATATGGTATACCTGTAAACATGGACTTTTACAAAAAAATAGACAGGCAATCTTATCTTAACGAGCTAAACCTCGAAGATAAAACTACTTTTCTTCTTATGGGCGGCGGGCTCGGTTTAGGTTCGATAAAATGTTTATTCAAGATGCTTATAAAATCTAAACTCGATATACAGATAATCGCCGCTACAGGAAAAAATTCAAGGCTTAAAAAGCAATTGGAGTATGCATCTTTAAACTGTGCAAAAAAAGTTAAAATATTAGGTTTTACGGATAAAATCTATGAATATATGTCCGTTTCAGACCTCCTTATTACCAAACCTGGCGGAATTACTATAAGCGAAGCGATGGCCAAAGAGATACCTATTGCAATAATATCTCCAATACCAGGCCAGGAAGAAGAAAACTGCAATTATTTGGTTAAAAACGGCATGGCAATTATATTAAAAGAAAAGGAAAATAATATACAAGAGGTATATTCACTTGTGAACGATAAATTCTGGGTTGAAAATATAAAGAATAACATCAAGCAAAAGTCTAAACCCCATGCTATTTATAATATATCAAATCTTATAGCCGGATATGCCCAAAAAACATCATATATAAGTACAAAAAGGTAGGAATATTTATCCTGCCTTTTATTAAGCTTATCCTATGCTTTAAATTGAAATATAAACGAAAGACTTTCCGCCAATTGCTCCTTCCATAATATTCTTCAAATAATCTTTATAATATATCCATATAACCTTATTAATATCGACTATTTAAACAGGCCTTTTATCGTAGATATAAAGGATTTTATTATTTCCACACTTTTGAATTTGATTTCAGTTTTTGAGTTATCAGCAGGTATCTTCGAATCATCAACATCATGTTTTGTCGTGGAATCATCGGCATCTTTATCTATCGTGGAATCACCGGTATCCTGTTTTGATACAGAATCGTCAGCTTCTTGCTTTGCCGGAGGTTCAACAGGCTTTTTATCATTTACAGCGTCCTTTTGCACAGTCCCATTATTCTCACTTTTTGTAACCTCATAGCTCTCACTTTCTTCCGGCTTTGTAAGAATGCTGTTATATTCATCATCATTTAAGACTTTTTTCAAACCGTTTTCAGTTTCTTTTGATGTTATATTATGAGTTATATCCACAAAACAGAGGGGTGGGAACATAACGCACCACCAGTTTTTACCCACGCCTTTTCCAAGAACTATCTTTAGCGCATCATATTCGCCTGGCGGAAGTGCGATATTGCTATATACTTTTACCGGAAACTGCGATTTGCCGAGTGTGACATCCACTCCATAACTCTTTCCATTCTTAGATAATTCACTTGACGCAATTTTTTTAATATATCCGAGATTGGATTTTATAAACTTCTCAGAATCGGTTTTTGTCTTTAGCTTTTGCATTTTAGGGGCTATCTCCTTCAGTACCCTGTCCCTTACCTTAAGTTTAACATTCTGGTCTGAAGCAGAATCGCTATTTGCTATTACATGAAACCTTATTATCTTTTCAGAAATATCTTTAGCAGTATCTGTCGATTGTGCACATGATGACAGCATAGATATCGATATTAGAACGGCCATTATATATGTAACTATTCTTTTCAAAGTAAAATTCCCCCCATTATAATACTTTTTTTCTTTATGCTTTAAGTATTTCCATAATAGGAGGAAATTAAACATATCATTTTACTGTTCCTATTCTTCTGATTTTATTATCGACAGTCGGGATTATTTTTATAGTCGGATAAACTTCATTCCATTTATCCTTTACTTTATTCCATAGCGATGGATTATGTTTTCTTAAATATTCCCCTATCAATAATGCATCATTTTTATAGTCTTTCTGGAGTTTTTTTATTACAAAACTGCAGCTTTCCTCATCTACGTCATTTAGATCCCTTTCAACTTTCTTGATGAAGTTATCATCATATATTTCCATGCCTGCTGAAGCAGATGAAATTACTCCCTCAGTTTCAATATTTATACCGACTTCAATATTTTCAGGATCATCATTTATAAGCTTAATGGATCTTCCGGTATTTCTGATCAAATAGTTTACCGTAAGTCCATTGGTATTTATGCTTTCAGAACCTGCTTTTCTCTTGCCGCTTAAAGCATTGAAATAAAATGAATCATATTCCGGCAAAAATCCCTGCAGTTTATAATCCTTAATAATCGCATCGCCTGCAATCTTTAGCTCGTCACCTTTTACGGTAACTTTAGGCATTACGCTATCCCCGTTGGCACTCAGCATTGTTATAAATTCATTAAATGTTATATCCGATATTCTGCCGTTTGAAGATTCGTTTTCCAAAATTCCGCGTATATACCTGAAAAGAAGTTTTTCATTTTTAGGCTTTATTTCGGCAACTTTGCATGCTTCTCCCTCTGCGGCAAGTACTCTCATGGATCTTCCAAACTCCGGGGCCCGTCTAAAGTAGTCCAGCACTTCCTCGAATTTATCCGGATTTTTTAAAAGTTCCTCACCGAATATTATGGTCTGCGTAAAGCCGAAAAACAGCCTTCGGCTCAGTCTTGAGTCGATGTATCTGTTTGTTTCATCTATCGTTACGGCCACGCTTGATATGCCGCCTTTTTCCTCTTCTCCCCCTCCGCCTCCTCCGCTTCCGGTATCGTTTCCTGCAATTTCGGAAGCATTAGGGAACTCATATGTCACCTTTATCATTTTTCCTGTTTGCTTTTCGATTCCAGGTATGTTCTTTACAGACTCCTCTACTTTTTCTTCATAGCCGGGAGGCGCCATATCTACCATGATTACTCCCACAAAGGCCCTCTGATCTATCTCAACTTTATCCCAGCATCCTGAAAATAAGGATGCTGAAAATAAAATTATAGTTATGATTAAAACCGTCTTCTTGCTCATTTATTTGTTCGCCCCCATCTTCCTTAAAACTGCCGTAATCAAAAGTAAAACCGGAATTATAAGTATTACCGGAGTTTCAAGGTATTTTGTTATCTTATCCAGGAAATCATATGCCTCAACGATATTATCCGGTATAAGGGATATTAAATATATAATCGGTATGGAGATAGATGTAAAATGTTTAAAATTTTTATGCTTGAATATCCTGGATAAAATATATGATATAGCATACGATATAGGAACTATGGTGGTAAAAGCAAGAATTATCCACTGGCTCATAACAATACCTTCCAGCCTCTCTATAAAAGATCCCGGGACTTCTATCGAACGTATCATGGTAAGCGTAGGCCATATAAGTTTTTTCGTATCTATAATGCCGAATTTCCCAATTGCCAATATCACTACGGAAATATATGTTAATATTATAACGATAAACGCTATTATCCCCGATTTGAACATTTTGCCCTTATCCTTAACCTGGGGGGCAATTAAAAGGATCAATTCGAAGCCGGCATAACTATACGTTGCCTTATATGCACCGTCTAAAATCCGTGCTGCACTTGAGCCAAAAACAGGAAGCATATTTGAAAAATCCGTCCTTGGAATGGAAAAAAACAGTACAAAAAAAAGAGTAACCATAATCAATGGGAATACAAATTCGTCAAATCTCACTATAGGCTCTATGCCATATCTTGTAAGCCAGATAACCAGAACAAGCATAGTTATCATTATAACTTCAACAGGCGTTCTTAAAAGCAATGTCATTTTAACCACTTCACCAAAAATCCTTAGTGTTATGCCTATAATCGTGACCATATACAGCGTGAATATTAAAATGACAGGAACCGAAAGTATATTCCCAAATACCTTTCTTGATATTTCAACTATAGTATCATCAGGGAACTTTCTGACAAGCCTGCACATTATTAGAAATAAAAAAATGCTGGCTATCCCTCCTAAGATCACCGATATCCATCCGTCCTCATCTGCAGATTCCACAACTATCCTGGGAAGAGCGAATATCCCGACTCCAATTACTGTAAGAACTATAAATATCCATAATTGAGTATTTGTAATTTTATCGTTTTCAATCAATTTTTCTTCGCCTTCCTGATTTTCAAACTATCTTTTCTTCCTGAGAGCCATTCTTTTTTTATCATTTGCCTGAAGGTATTCCGGCCTGTAGATAAAGGACCTGATCGGGAATCTTACTACACTGTCTTTGAAATCCCGGGCCGACATTCCGGCAAAGGGTGCAAGATACGGCACCCCAAAACTTTTTAGGTTTACAAGGTGAATAAGCAAGGCGATCAGCCCGAGCATTACTCCATACAGCCCTAATACCGCTGCGAGTATCATAAGCACAAACCTGACTATCCGCATGCCTGTATTCAGACCGAAATTTGGAATCGTAAATGATGATATAGCGGTTATCGATACAATTATAACCATAATAGGGCTCACGATTTTTGCGCTTACCGCTGCCTGGCCGATTATAATACCTCCGACTATACCGATGGTTCCACCTATGGGATCCGGCAGCCTGACTCCGGCCTCCCTCAAGAGCTCAAGGGATAATTCCATTATGATAGCTTCGATGAACGCGGGAAAAGGCACTCCTTCCCTTGAGCCTGCAATAGAAAGTGCAAATCTATAGGGAATTATGTCCGGATTGTATGACGTTATGGCGATATAAAGTGCTGGAAGGAGCAAAGAAAATATCGCCGCAGTTATTCTGGTACCCCTTACGAATGTAGCAATTATCCATCTCTGATAGTAATCCTCTGAGGAGTGAAGCATCCCTATCAATGTGCCCGGCACAATAAGCACAAAAGGTGAATTATCGACGATTATGCCTACCCTCCCCTCCAGTATTTCAGCCGCAACGGCATCAGGCCTTTCTGTAGACTTAACCTGTGGAAACGGTGAAAATATATCGTCTTCAATAAACTGTTCAACATAGCCGCTTTCAATTATCCCATCTATTTTTATACTGTTCAGCCTGTCAAATACTTTTTGTAATATATCCTTTTTTACAATATCCTCAATATACATAACAGCTATATCGGTTTTGGAACGATACCCTATTTTCATCTGCTTTACCTTAAATTTAGGATCTCTTATCCTCCTTCGGACAAGGGCGGTATTAAATCTTAAAGTTTCAACAAAGCCATCCGAAGGTCCTCTCACAACCCCTTCGGATTTAGGCTCCTGAGGCTGCCTCGCAGGCCACAGTTTTGTACCGATTACTATAGCCTTGTCGAATCCATCCATAAAAAGTGCCGTATCTGCCGATAATATGCCGTCAATAACCTTATTAAGGTCATCCTCCTCTCTAAGCTCTGTAGTTGCAAGGGTCCCGTTCTTGGTAAGATCAAAAAGCCTAGATTTTATTTCCTCCGCATCCGGCTTGACCTTTCTTGCATCCAGCATAAGGGACTCAAGTACAAAATTATCGACAAGCATCTTGTCGCTAAGCCCATCTACGCATATTAAAAGATACTTAAGCTTCTGACCTGTCCCAACATTAAACTCCCTGAAAATTATGTCATTGCAGTCTTTAAATATATCCTTCAGTTTTTTATTCGTTTCATCTATATTTTTAGGTATGGGAACCTTTTCTACTTCATCTTTACCATCATTTGCATCATAAGTATATCCACTTATTTTTTTCATAAATAAACCAAACAATCCCAAGTTAATGCCCCCCAGTATTCCGTTATAGATGCATGATAATTATAGCAATCAGTGCACATATTGCAATCGCTGCATAAACAAGCCCTGCTATAAACGAAAATCTCGATTCATTTTTGAACCCTTCAGTCTTAAGCTCTTTCGTATCGGCAAATACAAGCAAGTATGACGATATCAAAAACAAAAAAATCGTGTATCCGGAAAAATAATTTCTTATAAATTCAGATATTTTCCCCATAAAAGCACCTGCCTCATGGATATTCATCCATGAATATAATTTTTGCATGTATTCTATTTATTATTCATAGACCCTTGTAAAAATATGCATTATTAGAACTTACAAAGTTTGAATTTAGCAAATGAAGTATTCATGAATATGGAAGTCATATTGCAAAAAAATAGCGGGCCTATGCTCGCCGCCAATGGTATATGTGAATTTGATTCTGAGATAAAATGGGAAAAGAGTATTATAGATTTAAAAAATATTATGAAAAGAGCATTGCGGAAATGTTTTATAGAATCTGCTAACGAAGTTTGGGACCTATGGTTCTGACAACATAAACTTCTTTTAAATAATCTCTGAGCCTATCATAGCATTTTTCCGCGTATCCATGATTCTCAAATATGCCAAATACAGCGGGACCGCTTCCGCTCATGAGGCTTCCGAGAGCTCCCGATTGCATGATTATACCCTTGATTTCACCTATTACAGGATACCTCCTGACAGTCACCGTTTCAAGAACATTTACCATATGATTGGCTATATATTTAACATTTCCGGCCTGTATATTTTGCACTATCTTATCAATATCAGGCCTTGCAACGATTTCGTCAAGTTTTAAATTTCGATATATATCCTTTGTCGATACGGACACAGCAGGTTTTGCAACTACCATATATATGCCTTCAATGGACGCAAGCCGCGTTATTTTCTCACCAATGCCTTCAGCTAGAGCAGTCCCTCCCTTTATACAAAAGGGAACATCCGCTCCTACGGCTTTTGCCGCCTCCATCATATCTTTATGATCCATATTCAAGTTCCATATATCGTTTGCAGCGACTATTGCAGAGGCAGCATCCGAGCTTCCTCCTGCAAGTCCTGCTGCAACCGGTATGCTCTTCTTTATTTCAACTTCCATTCCCCAGGGGATGCTATACTTCTCTTTGAGCAAATCAAGAGCTTTGTAGACTGTATTCTTCTCATCACGGGGAACATATGGATTCATGCAAAATATTTTTATGCCATCATCAATTTTATCAAACTTTAACACATCATACAGGTTTATAGACTGCATTATCATTCTGACTTCATGATATCCATCGGCTCTTTCTCCGATAACATCTATTGAAAGATTCACCTTTGCATAAGCTTTATAATCCACATGACTCACATCCATCCGTTAAGAAGTACATACATTAAGATACACCATACTTATAATACAGGAAGCAATATTCTAAACAACATATATATTAACATCAATTATAATACTTTCTCTACTTTCGCATAACCCCATTCTGCCGTTAAGGGATAAAATTTAATTTATTTTTAATAATCTATCTGTCGCTGCCCAGCAACTTGTGATATATATCGAGTATCTCTATCATTTTTTCATTATCCCCTCCGCGATCCGGGTGGTACTTTTTAGCCAGCTCCCTGAACTTCTTTTTAATATCGTCAATTGAGGCTCCGGGAGCAAGACCAAAAGCGGACAATACATTCGGGTCGTAGATATCGCTAAACTCTAAGCCGCTTTCTTTGTACTTGCGGAAATAAACTGCATAAAAATACTCTTCGATTATTTCCTTTATTTTTTGTCTGTCCAATTTGGACATCAGCCATAATGGATATTTAACCCGCTCATCGCCTCCGGATTTAGTTGAAAAATATTCATCCCAGACAAATTCTCCGGACAATGCATTATCTCCATATCCAAATCGTATTCTTTTTTCGACTTTTTTCAATCCGCGCAATTTACGTTTTAACCGGTCAATATCCATTTTCAACCCATCCGCTTCAACAATACCACAATATGGTATACTTTTATGATATTCAAATTATATCATATAATACCATAACCTACCGGTATTATTTTTTACAATCAAATAATTTTAGATGTATGCTGGTATTATAATCCTGTTAACATATGAGAACTCTATTTCATATGTTCCGTCCAGAGCCATGTCAAAAGCAGCTGGGCATGTATTCCGGTGGTCGGATAAGCTTATAAAATTCGGCAAAAAATTTTTCATGTTGCCCATGGGTAACATGAAAAATTAATAATTAAATATGCAATAATCATTTGTCAGTAAGAGAAAATGCATAAAAATATTTACGCTCCCAAAATAGGAGGGCATTTTATCATAACTCCATCCTGTATATACTCTCATCGGCCTTTATGCCTGCCGAATATTTTTTAATCACGCTCATTACATCATCAAACTTTTCATAAAAAATTATTATCAAATCCCCTGGCTTTGCATTCCGCATGGCAGTCTCAAGAGCTTTCTTTTCAGAAAGTATTATATTGATGGAATCTCTTGACTTGCCTGCTGAAAATGCGCCAAGTTCCAGCAGTTTTGCTATTTCTCCCGGGCTTCTCCCACGCAGATCTTTGTCCTCTTTTATATATATATAATCGAGACTCTTCCCGGCAATCCTGCCTATTTTGATCGCATTTTCATCGCTCCGATCCCCCGGTACGCCGATAACTCCCACAATCCTTGAAGCGCCAAGTTTTTTGGCAGCCGAAAGCACGCCTTCGTATCCTGCTATATTGTGGCCATAATCCACCAGTACTCTATAATTTTCTATATTGAAGATATTGAATCTGCCTGGATTTTGTATTTCATTCAAATAAAATGTCTTAAGCCCCATGGCGATTGAATCGACGGGAATACCCAGCCCATAGCTTCCTGCAACAGCCGCTAAGCTGTTTTCGATGTTATATGCAATCCTTCCCTCCATAGTAGACGGTATATCCATTATATTAATAACCGGGAACAGTTCATCTCCTTTTGCAATGCAAATAATGCCGTTATCTATATAAACTCCCGTTTTGCCCTCCATTATATGTTTTTTTAATATAATGTTGGATTTGTTTCTCGAAAAGTATATTATATTTGCCTTTACGCGGCCTGCAATGTAAGGAGTCATACGGTCATCGGCATTAAGCACGGCATAGCCATCGCCCTTAACCGCTTCAACCACTAAAGACTTAACGAATGCCAGATCCTCCAAGCTTTTTACGCCATCTATAAACAAATGGTCATCGGATATATTTGTAATTATCCCTACATCGGCAACATCATAACCGAGACCTGACCTTATAATCCCGCCTCTTGCAGTCTCCAATACGGCAGCTTCAACGTTTTTATCGCTTAATACGATCTTGGCGCTTAGCGGCCCTGTCGTGTCACCTTTCAATATACACGTGTTGTTTATATATATTCCGCCCGTCGTGGTCATACCGACACAATATCCATAAAGTGTAAGTATATGGCCTATCATCCTCGTCGTGGTCGTCTTACCATTTGTACCTGTAACAGAAACTATCGGTATTGAAAATCTTGAACCCGGAGGATAAATCAAATCCACTATTGCTTTTGCAACATTTCGGGGCTTTCCTTCCGTGGGATAATGGTGCATCCTTATTCCTGGAGCAGCATTTACTTCTATGACGACCCCGCCATTTTGAGTTATCGGTTTGCTTATATCCGGCGTTGTAATATCAACGCCTGCAACGTCAAGCCCTATAATCCTTGCGGCTTTTACTGCGATTTCCATATTGAAAGGATGGATGATATCGGTACAGTCTTTTGCAGTTCCACCTGTTGAAAGGTTCGCATTTTCCCTTAGAAATACCTTCCTCCCGCTTTCCAATACCGTATCCTGCGACATACCCATCTTCTTTAATGTTAAATTGCTTATATCATCAATGATAATTTTGGTAAGCTGCTTTTCGTGGTCCAGTCCCCTTTTGGGATTTTTATTTTCCTTTTCTACAAGTTCCCTGATAGTGGATGCACCGTCGCCTATCACATATGGAGGGATTCTCTGGGATACCGCCACGACATTATCACCTATTACCAGCACACGGTAATCTTTCCCAGCTATATGCCTCTCGACAATTATTTCGCTGCTGTATTTGCGTGCAATAGTAAATGCTTCCTTTAACTGATCTTCACATTTTAAATTGATCGATACACCCTTGCCCTGGTTGCCATCCTTTGGCTTTACAACAACAGGATAACCTATCATCTGTGCAGCATCTATGGCTTCTTCAATATTATATACCGTTCTTCCATCAGCTATAGGAAGGCAGGCATCTTTTAATATTTTCTTTGTAAGTTCCTTGTCACATGCGACATCAACCGAAACACAGCTCGTTTTTTCGGTCAGCGTCGCCTCAAGCCTTTTCTGATACTTTCCATACCCAAGCTGTAGTATGCTGTCATCACCTATCCTGTTTACGGGTATACCCCTTCTTAAGGCTTCTTTATATATTGCTTTCGTACTTGGTCCCAAAGAATATTTTACGATGCTTTCCTCAAGATCAATATATTTTTCATTAAATGGAAATTCCACGCCGTTTATAAGGGAGTTAAACATGTCTATTACCATTTCGCCGCAGAGTATCCCTATCTTTTCAATTTCATACTGGTATATGACGTCGTATATCCTTTTATCGTCGGTCACACGGGCTTTCCCATATTTTACATCAAAACCGAGCATATTCTGAAGCTCTATGATGGAATGTTCAGCTACGTGCGCAAGGTAGGTACCCTCATTTAACAGCCTTTCTAAAAATCCGCCTTCATATCCTGTCGAACATGCATGTTTTTTAAGTCCCGGCAAATATGAAAGCAATTTTTGATTGAACCCGTTTATTTTATTCGTTGGTGTATCATAATACTCACACAGGTCTACCGCCATTTTTATTACCGCTTTATGGCTATAGATATTTCTTCCCCTATAGACCTGCGTTGATAAAATTTGCATCATCTGTCCTCCTCATAAATTTCCCATTTTGTTTACCATGGGTGCATATTTATATCTGAAGATTAATCTGTATACATCCGTTTATCATTTTTTTACATAATAATGGGTCTTCTACTTATTAAATCAAATCCATATCCCTTTGGAAGTATATGGAGTTTTATATCCGTTAAAGCAATAGGCTCTTCAGGCATGAGCTCTGAAACATTTGTATGCGAAATATACATGCCATCTACGACTGTCACGCTCTTTGACCCTATTACATTGAAAATTTTACCGCTTACAATTATGGCCGTATCCTCATCGATTCCAACCCCCAGCATATTGGGGTTTTGCGCTACAGCCACAAGGAGCCTGCCTATTCTGCCCCTTTGTGCAAAATGTTGATCGATTATGGTTCCATTCAACATGCCAAGTCCAGGCGCCATCTTTAGCGTACAGTATTTCGGAGCGTCGTCGTTTTCACCGGTAACAATCATATCTGCGCTCATTGCCGAGGCTCCGGCGCTCGTTCCAACAATCAGCGAACCGTTCCTATACGCTTCGTGCAAAGCCCTGTAGGCCTTTGTACCTCCAAGCAGGCTGGTTATCCTGAGCTGGTCGCCACCCGTAAAAAAAATGCACGTCGCATCCTTTATGGATTTAACATATTCATCATTTGAAGCATCTTCTCTCGAACTTATATTAACAATATCGATATTACTGACCCCTAATTTTCTAAAGATCTTTTTATATGTCTCTCCGACTTCCTTCGGGTGCTCTGTCGCCGTAGTCAATACCACAATTTTTGAGTTTTCGCATCCCGACATTTCAACGACTTTATTCAGTATTTCACATTTTCCTTCTTTATCTTCTGCTCCTCCGATTATGATAATGTTTCCTTTCGTAGCATATTCCATACCAGTCCTCCAATATATCCTCCCCGCCGTACCGGCTGAAATTTTACTTAAGTTAAATAAATACTTTCATAAAAGCCAGCATTTTACAAAGCTGAATATTGTTTCATCCGTTTCAAAGGTTAAATTACGATAATACATTTGATATTTTTACCCTTAAGAAAAGATTTATTCTTTTTTATCAATTAATTAGTTACATTTTTCATTAATGTAAAAAAATAACTGCCGTTTGACAGTTATTTAAAAGATAATAAATATTTGATAGAACTTATATTATAATTTTTTGGGGATTATTAGTTTCATGCCCGGCGTTATCTTGTCCGGATCTTCTATTTCATTCACTTTCACTATATCTTCAATAGTCGTACAATATTTCTTTGCTATATTCCACAGCGTATCCTTTGGCTGCACCATATATATCGTTATGCTTGGTTTATGCACAGGAGGCCCGGTCTCGAGCTCTTCGGCCTTTATAATAAATTCCTTGCTTAACTTCTCATATAACATGACAAGGCAGTCAAGGGTTATTTTTACTTCAACTTCGTCTTTTGTAAGTATCGTGCAGTCCATGCTTTCTACATTTACCTCGACTTCAGATTTCATACCTGTCTTGCAGCCGGGTATCACCACGGACGTTTTAAAGGGCACTTCATCTGAAAAACTATGAACAAGTTTCCCTTCTCCACGCACGAGATAAATGATATCGCAACCCGCTACTCCTTCAACTATGACCTTATCATCTATAACTTTACAATCGGTAACTATCGGATTGCATACAAGATCATATACTTTTTCCATTCCCGGAGAATCCTTTGGTACTTGAAGATTTTCCTTTATCATGGCCTCTGATGTATTCTTCCCATAGAAGATTTCGTAATCTATGTTTACTTTCTCAGGTTCTATCCTTGTAGACGGTGCATACATATCCACAACTACAGGGTATTCTTTCCTCTGCAGTACCCTCGCGTTTATCCCTATAACTCCCTCGATATCTATCTGTCTTCTTTCATTATCTTCATTCTCTTTTATCTCGGTATTTATTTCATCTATGCTGTAGTCTATATTACAGGTCATATCCGGCGTTATACCCGGTATTTCCATAGTATATGTGAATACGAAGTCATCATCTACCTTATATATGTCCACATTTTCATCTGCTCTTGACAGGAATAAAACAGGTACAAATACAGAACCAGAAACATTCACTTTCCCTTCCTCGAGGCTTACTTCCCTTTTGTGAATCATTGCTCTGCACTTTATTACCTCGTCAGCCTGAGGCAGCGTCGTAGGAATCTGAATAGAACCCCTTACTACAGTTTGAGCAGCATTTTCACCAAAAACGTCATCTACAGCAACGGTATCTCTAAGAAGCTGTATGTCCTGTATACCCTCAACCTCTTTTACAATATCTACCGGGACTTTATCCTTAACTTTTCCATCCATGTTTATAACGCATTGAATATTCAATTTTCTGCCGTTTATCCTGTTGAAGTCAATATGTTCAATATTGCATTTAACATCAGCTTCCATCTTTGGCATTGCTCCTGGTATTTCTATATACTGCGAAAAATTATCGCTGTGGGCTATTGAATAGATAGGCTGAGGCTCGTCGCTTGTAGAATAAAGTATTGAAAAATCCACCGTGCCGTCAACCGCTATTCTGTCCTGTTCAACTTCCTTGCCTGTTATATTTGCCTTTCCTTCGACTGATAAAATCTTTGCAATGTCAGGCTTTATATCGGGAACGTTCATATCTTTATCAACCAGTGCCTGGCTTTGGCCTTCTCCGATTACCTGATCGAATTTGAGCGTATCATTAATAAGTTCAAGCGCCATTTTTTCCCTCCTCCAAAATATAGAAGTTACCTATTATAATAATATATGGATATATATAAAAATATGTTTACTTGTACAAAATTATTATATTTTCCTGAGCATTAAAGAAATAATTCAGCTATAGGTATATGTTTTATATTTGAAGAATATTATTCCAATTGATAAGCTTCAGGACAAAAAATCCGTAAAAAAATAATAGATAGGGCATACATATATATTTTATATTTTTAATATGTAGTCCATCTATTATCATAATCGGTTATTCTTAACGGCGCTTTATTTGCTCAGGCAAGCGTCGCCACCATAACGGCCTTGATAGTATGCATCCTGTTTTCCGCTTCGTCAAATACTACGGAGTACTTGCTCTCAAATACATCTTCATCGACTTCACATATTTCAGGATTCTTCGATGACACTTCCGTATCCAGGTTATGAAACGAAGGCAGACAATGTTCAAATATCACATTTTCGTTTCCCGTAGCCTTAACCATATCCATCGTAACCTTATAGGGTTTTAAAAGCGCTATCCTCTCTGCCATCTTATCCTCTTCTCCCATGGAAACCCATACGTCCGTATAGAGCACATCGGCGCCTTTCACAGCCTGCAGAGGATTGCTTATAAATTCGATAGTGCCGCCATTTTCTGCGGCAAGCGTCTTTGCTCTCTCAATCAGCCCACCGGACGGAAGCAACTCTCTCGGCGCGCAATTTACATATGCCATACCCATTTTTGCGCACCCCATCATAAGAGAATTTGCCATATTGTTTCTTCCATCACCTATAAATACCAGCTTTCGCCCCTTTAATTTCCTTCCAAACTTTTCCCTTATAGTCATAAAATCCGCAAGTATCTGCGTCGGATGAGCATAATCGGTAAGCCCGTTCCACACAGGCACTCCTGCAAACTCAGCAAGCTCCTCAACAGTAGACTGCTTAAAACCCCTGAATTCAATTCCGTCAAACATTCTGCCAAGCACCCTTGCAGTATCCTTCACAGTTTCCTTTTTGCCAAGCTGTATGTCGCCTTTCCCAAGATATTCGGGGTGAGCACCTTCATCATAGCATGCCGTCACAAACGAGCATCTCGTCCTTGTAGATGCCTTTTCAAAAATCAAAGCAATATTTTTGCCTTCAAGAAGTTTCCCCCTGACACCGGATCTTTTTTTATGTTTAAGATCATCCGCAAGATCTAAAAGATATTCGAACTCTTCATTCGATAATTGTTCAATAGTTAGAAGCGACTTCCCCCTCATGTTTACAGGCATAATTGATTCCTCCTTTAGTATTCATTTTAACTTCCATTGCCGTCCCATACAGGCCATTTTATACATTTTCCCTTATAAGCGGCATGCTCATGCATCTTGGTCCGCCTCGGCCCCTAGATAATTCAGAGCTTGCAATAGTAAGCACCTTTATTCCATGCTTTGACAGGAGTTCATTTGACACATAGTTTCTTTCATAAGTTATAACTCTGCCGGGTGCGATGGCAAGGGTGTTCGATCCGTCATTCCACTGCTCACGCGCTGCAACTATGGGATCGCCTCCACCGCATCTTATGAGATCCACGCTATCTAAATCAAGCTCATGTTCGAGAATATGCTCTAATGTATCTGTTTGCGATTTGATTTTTATATCACCCTTCCCATCGGGAGTTACTATATAAATATTAAGAGGACCTTCTATACCCGGGTGTATGGTAAACTTGTTGACATCAACCATGGTAAATACGGTATCAAGATGCATAAACGCACGGCATTTGGGTATATCGAATATCAATACTTTATTAAACCCGCCGTATTTAAACACATTCTTAGCCACAATCCTTATTGCATCGATGCTTGTGCGCTCGCTACAGCCTATGGCAATGGCCTTGCTGCTTAGCACAAGCTCATCTCCGCCTTCAATTGAATACGGCATCTCCCGGCTATACCAGACAGGAGTATCCGTATTTTTAAAAATAGGATGATTATCGTATACAAGCCTTAAAAACATCGTTTCTCTTTTTCTGGCTTTAGTTTTCATCTTATTTATCGTAAGTCCCGTGCCAATAGCCGCTCCGATGTCGCGCGTAAAGTACAGGTTTGGTATGGGGTCTATGTAAAACATATATTTATCATCTGTGGTATTTGGGATTTTTTGCTGCAAAATTTCCGGTAAATTTTTCTTTCTTATGCCGGAGATCAAAGTACTAACAAGTTCACTTATACTAAGGGAAGATAAGTAATCCAAAAGAACATTCTTTATGTTTTCGCTTTGTATATCCGACTCTTCCAAAAAAGCTTTTATGAAGTCTGCCCGCAGTTTATCGTCACCCAGCACTTCTTCAACTAATTTCTCTATATAATAAACGTGAGCACCGTTTTCTTCCAATACTTTTGCAAAGCCGTCATGTTCCTGCTGCGCTATCTTAAGATATGGTATGTCATCAAAGAGCAGCCTCTCCAAATATTCCGGGACGAGATTTTCAATTTCCTTCCCAGGTCTATGCAAAAGCACGGCTTTTAATTTGCCTATCTCTGAAGTTATATTTAAAAAAGTTCTGCCCATTGCGCTTTTCTCTCCTTAAGTGAGAATGAGGAAACAAAATACTATCATATATGTTTCCCTTTATTATTTAATTCATGATAAAAAGTAAAACGTTCTTATTTGCCGCAAATAAACAATATAAGACAAGCATTCTTATAAACAAGCATTCTTATAATTACTTTTTTTATTATACATTCACAGTATACAAAAATCAATAAAATATAAAAATCTGCTCCAAATTCGTCAAATTTTTGGTTTGTCAAACTTCCAGCTTGTATTTTGAAGAATATTATTTCAATCGCTAAATTGAAGTTTTGTAAGTTTCGAGATTTGATGCATTCTTTAGGTTAGGCGATTTGAAGAAAAATCCAAGAGGTGTATATTTTCATGGAGAGAAAAGTACGGGAAAGCTTTATTTCACATCGATAATAAGCTTAGTTTTTCACTATTTACAACAGCATAATAATAATTCCCCTCGTGTTGAATCTTGGAAACTTTATATTGTCTTACTTCCCTTGGTCCAAAGCCATCACGGGTTGTATCTTGAATCAGCACTATATTTTCGCCATTATAAATTATATCCTGTATTATTGCGCCGCCTTCGATTGTAAAAGAAGTTATTCTGATTCTATCTTTGTTTCCCTTATTGACATTATCAATAAATTTTATAAATTTTTCTGTGTTTATTGTTCCGATTTTTGAACTCGCTACTACATCTCCGTTTTTACACGCTAATTCAGGCGTATATTTTTCAGGCAATTTTTTAGTTTCATAGTCCTTTAAGAGTTTATAATCCTTTACTTCACTGGAATCCGCAGATTTGCCGATCTTATCTGCTGTGCAGCCTGAGGCAAAAATACAAATATATACAAACATAAGATATGCTGATATTAGCATCAGTTTTCTCCTCATTTTAACACATCCTTCAATAATTTTATTCAAATGTCCATGTCATTTATTATTATATATGTTTTATTATGGAAGTTGAATATTTTTCGTCAAAAAAAATAATCCAGCTTTTACTGGATTAATTATATGCAACATTTTCTTTACTTTTTGAAAATATCAATTGAACTGTTTCTGTCAATATATCTGAATAGCTGTAAGATATCGTTCTTATATCATTGGAGTTTCCTTCAACTCTCACTACAAAAATATTCGGGTAGGTTTTCTCAAGGATGCCTTCCTTGACAAAAATCTTTTTTCTTCCCCCGTTTGCCCTTAACATAACCTTTTCTCCAACATGGCTGTCAATTTCCCTTTTGATGGCGTTTAGTATTTCTTTACTCTTCATGTAAACACCTTCTTTCATAATATCATTTTACATCATGAAGGTGCATATGTCAACATTAAATATTATATTTTAGCAGTAATATATATGCTTGTCAATATTAACAATTTGTTAAATTTCTTAATATTTTAGTATTTTTAATATGCTATCGGGGATATTGCCCCTTATATGGTGATGTTATCTCACTTTTTTGTTATATACCGTAGTAATCCATTATACCCCTGTAAATTGCCTTCGCTGTTTCGTCCTTAACCTTATCGTCCTTTAACCTGCTCTCTTCCTCCGGATTGCTTATATGCATGCATTCTACTACAACTGAGCTCACCTTCGATTCTCTCAGTATATACATATCTGCGGTTTTACATCCCCTGTTTCTTGTTCCCAATGCTTTTACTATGTTATCAAGTATAAATTTGCTTAATTTTTCTCCCTCGGCATCTCCCCTGTAATAATAAACTTCCGTACCCGATACTCCAGAAGCAAAAAAGAAATTCTGGTGTATACTTATCAAAAAATTAGGTCTGTTGCTGTTTACGATTCCTACTCTTTCCGGAAGAGGCACAGCATCATCCTGCACCCTTGTATATATTATTTGGGCACCGCTTTTTGCAAGATACTCACCCAGTTTTTTTACTATATACAAATTCACGTCCTTTTCTCTCAAACCGGAAGGACCTATTTCATCATCGCCCTGTTCTCCCCCGTGGCCGGCATCAATCACGAACGCCTTCCCTTTAAGGGGCATCGCATCGTCCGCAATATCGATATTTCCGATGTCTATATTGGTATAATAGTATTTAAGTATATCGATATAGCTTTTCCCCTGCTGAGCCATGGAATTAGCCCCGTACAGGCACATTCCAAGGCCTTCGCCGCTGCCTCTTACATTAAACCTTATCGCCACGGGATCCCAGCCGAACCTCGATGAATTTAAGCCAAGTATATCTTTTATTTGTTTTCCAGTAAAAAATCTTCCGCCTATTCTGATGCTTCTTATCCTTCCGGTCTCATCCCTGTCAATCCTGTCTACTATCCCTTCCGATTCCGGTCCCGATATGCTGCTGCTTTTAAATATTTTTACATTTAGTTTATCTTCTATTTCTTTAACCGGTATATCTACTGTACTTTCCCAGTATGGAGAATTCGAACAATATTTACATAATACTTTTCTGAAATACATGACCCTGTTTCCGAGCACATCCTCCGAATTTTCCGTACCGCCACCGCACGTCAAATGGTAATCCGCCGTAATAGGTCTTCCGCCGCATGTTATGATAGTGCCCGACGTTATATCGGAAGCAGTACATGCTATATTGTAAAATTCATCGAACCTTTTCCCGACATTTTTCCTTATAAGTTCAATATTTGCTATCTCTCCATAGCCATTCATTCCTGTGGATATATCCGCTCCCGGGTATTTTTCGCAGCCTACGCCGTCGAACATCTTAAGCCTTTTTACTATCGTCGTTCTTACGGCTACTGCTAACGCTTTTACCGCTTCCATTTCAAAAATATCCGGAAGCTCGCAGGTTACTACTCTTTTTACTGCATCGCATAATTGTAATCTTGCCATTTTTTCATTTTGTTCATCAAATATGTTAATCCAGATATCACGATCCGTGTGCATATCTATCTCCCCCCTTGTATAAACCCAAGTCACTCTGATGCATATGTCTTAGCTATGTGCCTTTAAGTTAAAACTTCTATCAATGTATTATACGAATTGCGACTTGGGAAAGCCCTGCCTGTACTTACCTCTTGTTTCCAGACCCCCTACCCCTTTTATTCCAGTTATTGTAGTGCTTATTGCTTCCTGTATCGACAAAACTTTATTTATGCTCGTAAACGCAACCTTTTCACATACAAATACAGGATCAAGGGCATGGATCAATACTCTGTGGGGAGAACTTGCAAAATTAGCACCTGATTCGATTATGGCCTCAAAAAAAGATTGACAGGCACCTGCAAAAATAACAAGATCATCCAGCGACGGCTCATATCTTCTTGCCATTTTTACAGCCTCGATAAAATATTTAGAACTTCTGTAACTGTTGATATCCGTATAATTATTCTGGCCCTTGAGCATGCCGTCATGTCCTGTGAGCACAAGTATATCCGGCCTTATCTCATCTAAAAGCTGAGTTATCACATTGGGCTGTTCCGGCTCATCCACAAGCTTTGCGGTAACGTCGATATTCAGCTGATTATATGTTTTTATACATGTATTTAAATATTCCTGATCCGCATCTATGTGAAGCACCTTTCCTGCCCTGCCAAACATCTCGTCATTCCTATATCCTCTGGAATTCTGGCCTGACTTTCTTTCACCCAGTATTCTTCTTATATTTTTATTGACCTTCTTTGAATATAACATATTATCTGCGTTAACATCCTCAAGATCCGGTTTCTCAAGGTCTGATGTTGGAGCATCGGCTATCAGCCTGTGGTCCACACCCTTTAGTATGGCTTCCGACTCGGCCGCATCTTTCATCAATATATCAATTATTTTAAAATATACATCTTTTCCATGGGATTTTCTAACTACAACATCCCCTATTTTAAATTCTGTCATCCTTTTCCCCCTGGTTTTAAGTAATGCTGTATTATATATTATGAGATGCGCCTATTTATTGTGCATTAAGGGCATATATTTTATATTTGAAGAATATTATTCCAACATCCAAGTTTCAAGGCTGGAGAGCTTCTAAATCAGAAGATTGATTTGAAACGTTTATATGCTTAAAAAATCAAAGGCACACTTCATATCAGTGTGCCGTGAAAACATCCATTTTCATTTTACATACGTTTCCTCAAACTGGCCTATAAAATCGATGTATTCATCCTTTTCTTCGATAATTTCCCTTATCTTTCTTAAAAAGGTGTTATCCGGCCAATTCGATTCATTGTAATAATATCTGTTTGCAAGCCTCCAGAGCCTCTGAGGAAATTTTAAAAATGCAAGCATAACCATGTTTTCCTCATCTGTTATGGGGCTTATTTTAATATATTCGTCGATTAAATCCCTCGAGAGGTCAAAATTCCACATATTCCTCTTTAAAACTTTGGTTAAAAAACTGGTAATATCGTATGTTCTTATTTCGTATTTGCAATAGTCAAAATCTATTACAAATATATTATCATCTTTATCAAATATTATATTATGGTACGTATAATCATGATGGCAAAAACTCTTTTCTTCAAGAGTTTTCTGGACAACATAATCGTATTTTGACCTGTTTAATGTATCGATCGCTTCATTTGCAAGCCCAACATACAGGTCGATGTTATCAATATATAATTTATCGAATTCCGATTTGTCGAGTTTATTTTCAGCGATCGTCTTCATTTTTTTAAGGCCATCTCTTCTTTTTGTCATGAGATGATGCCATCTTCCAAGATCGGATTTCAATTTGGCTCCTTCGTACATTTCATAGCCTTTTGACGCTTCATACAGTTGTGCAAGGGTGGACGCTGCGCGAATTGTCTCATTGTAATCTCTAAAGTCGCATTCCCTTCCCTCTACCCATTCAGTTATTACATATATATCATCTCCATATTCGACATAAGGATTTCCATCAGGCGTCAAGATATACCTGTCTATATTAGAAAATCCATGATTGATTAAATGTTCTTTCGCCCCATATATAAATAATAATTTCTGAGTACCATAATTTAATCTTTTAAGACATTTCAATCCTTTATTTGTTCTTATAAGATAAACTCCTCTCGTTGGCGAAATGCTTTCAATCTGGAGACCAAACTGTTTAGCTATTTCTTTTTCCCAGAACATTATACCACCCCCATGGTATATGTTATGTGCGACTTTATCATCCTATAACCTAAATACTGATGAACTTCAGAAAAGAATAACCACCGTCAAATCGGGATAATTGCCTGCAATATAAAATGCTTGACTCGATATATACCTAACCATATATTAACATAAAATAGATTGTCCTGCAAAGAAAGCATTTTCACCGGCTGAATATATCATCACTAAAATCTTTATCTAATTTTGAAGATATAACTCCTGCGAGTATCGCGTCATTGACGTTGAGAGCAGTTCTGCCCATGTCTATAATAAAATCGACTGAAGCTAATATGGCCACTAATTCAATAGGCAGGCCGAACAATGAAAGTACAAGTATCGAAGCGTTGGTAGCGCCCCCGCCGACACCTGCTATCCCTATGGATGAAACTGTTACATAGATAATCAGTAAAATTATAAAACCCGGGCTTGACACATTCCAGCCAAGTGCCGCCGCTACAAGTGTAGTAACCATTGCAGGATAGACACCTGCACAGCCATTCTGCCCGATTGTAGTACCGAATGCTCCCGCAAGATTTGCATGCGCCTTGTCCACTCCTAACTTGTCGGTCTGTACCTTGATGGTAAGAGGCAACGTAGCGGCACTGCTTCTTGAAGTAAAAGCGAATATCAGCGCAGGCGACACTTTGCCTAAGTACCTTCTTATATTAATTCCGGACACCCTGAGTATTAAAAGATGGATAAGGAACACAAAGATAAGCGCTGCAAAGCATGCAATGACAAATAAAAGAAGATTCAGGACACTTTGGAACGTATTTGTTGCAGTTACCTTGCTGATAAGCGCCAGTACTCCATATGGAATAAAATTTATGACAAAATCCGTTATTGTCATGATCAGTTCATTGGCCCCATCGACAATTGCCAAAAATTTTTCACCAAGTTGAGAATTTTTTTTGCTTATAGAAAGGATTGCAAAGCCTGTAAGCACGCCAATAAATACAATCGGCAGCGCAGCATTAGACGTAAATGCACTGAATATATTTGACGGAATAATATTTAATATACTGGTTGGAACATCCGTGGGTACCGGTATCTTTTCTTTTTGGGCGCTTGAAACGCTTTTCACCAGCGCACTGGCATCCAAACCAAATATTCGAACTGCCAAAAACCCTATAAATCCTGAAATAGCAACTGTAATCAGTAGTATCCCAAGAACTCTGCCGCTTGTCTTGATTGCCTTTGAACCTGTCTGTATTTTAGTAATAGCACTGACGATGGATATCAGCACAAGAGGCACTATTAAAAACTGCAATGATTTTGTAAATCCTGACCCTACAATCCCGAACCATCTGGCGGCGCCCTGAGTGACACTGCCTTCTGCCCCGAATGCCATCTGAAGAGCAGAGCCGAAAATAATACCAAGGCCCAAAGCGATTAATGTCCTTACTGTAAATGATACTTGTTTTTTCTGAAGAAAAACAAGCAAACCTGCAAAGACTGCAAAGATTATTAATGCGATTACTATATAAAATAAATCCATATATTATCTCTCCCTTATTATTGATGCATACAGATTATTTGAGGATTATTATTTCAATCGCTCCATCAAAACAGCACAGGCTTTCTAAAAAAGATTCGTCAGCTTGCATGGTCAAATCATTTTTAATCTCAGCCATTTTATCGACCTCCTAAAATTGTTCATTTTATGTATATGTCATATATGAATACATATGCGTTCTTATTTCAGCTGCAATACTTTTATATCAAGGTGTATGTATATTATTTTAAGAATATAAAATATGCACCTTTTTATCTACCCGTCTATTGACATATTCATGTATTTAATATATTATACTCATATGAACATATACTCAATTGTTCATTTATTCAGAAAATGAGGTGATTCTATGGCTGAGCATAAAGACGAAATTGAAAAATGCGACTGCACTATTATACATCAGGACATTGTAAATATGGTTAAAGCCAAAATGCCTCCTGACGAAAATCTATACGATCTTGCAGATCTTTTTAAAGTCTTCGGTGATACTACAAGAGTAAAAATGCTCTGGGCTCTCGATGAATCTGAAATGTGCGTTTGTGACCTGGCAGCTCTTTTGAATATGACCCAATCGGCGATTTCCCACCAATTGAGAGTACTGAAGCAGGCCAGACTCGTTAAATTCAGGAGAGAAGGTAAAGTCGTGTTCTATTCACTTGATGATGAACACATAAGGCAAATATTCGACCAAGGTTTAAATCATATAAACGAATTATAATTTTGAAAGGAGATTTTCCAATGGATGGGGCAAATAAAAAAGAACTGATTCTGGAAGGCTTGGAATGCGCAGACTGTGCTGCGAAAATCGAAGCAGGCGTAAATAAAATAAAGGGCGTAAATTCAGCAACATTTAACTTAGTCACTAAAAAGCTTACATTTGAAACAAACACTAAAAACGATACAGACGATATTACATCTGAAATAAAGAATCTTGTCAAAACCATCGAGCCGGATGTCTGTGTTTTAGACAATGCGGAAGATAGATGCGATTGTCTATCCTGCAGAGCAAATAATACGGATAGAAATACGAACGATGTTGTTTTTAAAAAGGCTACCCGTTTTGGAATATCCGCAGCATTTTTTGCAGCTGCGATTTTTTTTAAACTTCCGTCTTATCTCAATCTTTCATTCTTCTTAATAAGCTATGTACTATCGGGCGGCGAAGTAGTTTTTAAAGCTGTAAAGAACATTGCGAGAGGCCGGATTTTTGACGAAAATTCCCTGATGAGCATTGCGACTATCGGCGCTTTTGCAATAGGAGAATTCCCCGAAGGGGTAGCGGTAATGCTGTTCTTCCAGGTTGGCATACTCCTGCAAAATATCGCCGTGGACCATTCGAGAAGATCTATCGCTGCACTTATGGACATACGCCCCGATTTTGCCAATTTAAAAACCGGTGATGATATTAAAAAGGTATCGCCGGAAGACGTGGGGATAGGCGATATTATCATAATAAAGCCGGGAGAAAAAGTACCCCTTGACGGTAAAATTATCGAAGGAATGTCAATGGTAGATACGTCCGCTTTAACCGGCGAATCGGTTCCGCGGGAAGTCAAAGCGGGAGACGATATCCTGAGCGGTTTTATAAACAGGAACGGGCTTTTAGAAGTCCAAGTATTAAAGAAATTCAGAGAATCCACAGTGTCAAAGATACTTGACCTGGTGCAAAATGCCAGCAGCCGTAAGGCTCCTACTGAAAATTTCATTACCAAATTTGCAAGATATTACACACCTGCTGTCACAATAGCAGCGCTGCTCATAGCAACGGTTCCACCGCTTATATTGCCGGGCGCCCTATTTTCAAATTGGTTGTACAGGGCTTTGATATTCCTTGTCATATCCTGTCCCTGCGCGTTGGTTGTGTCCATCCCCTTGGGCTTCTTCGGCGGCATCGGCGGCGCATCCAAATGCGGCATACTGGTAAAGGGCAGCAACTACCTGGAAGCCTTAAATAATGCGGATATAATCGTATTCGATAAAACCGGAACACTTACAAAAGGAGTATTTAAAGTTACACAAATAAATCCTGAAAATAGTTTCTCAAGCAGCGAGTTATTGGAATACGCCGCATTTGCCGAGAGCTATTCAAACCACCCCATCGCCCTTTCCATCCGTCAGGCATACGGCGGGGAAATAAGCAAGGATGAAATACAGGATTACAGCGAAATTCCCGGCCAGGGGATAAGGGTAAAAGTAAAGGGTAAGCAAATACTTGCCGGCAATACAAGGCTTATGGAAAATGAAAATATAGCCTGTGATGAAACAGACGCCATGGGAACGGCAGTACATTTGGCAGTTGATGGAGAATATGCCGGATTTATAATCATATCCGACGAAGTAAAGGAAGATTCTGCAAAAGCCTTGAACGCCCTCAAGGATATAGGCGTCAGAAAACTTGTAATGCTTACAGGCGACAGCAAAACAATAGGTGAGCGTATAGGCAGGCAGCTTGGGCTTGATGAAATTTATACCGGGCTTTTACCGGATCAAAAGGTTGAAAGGCTCGAAAGTCTAAATAAAGAAAAGACATCCAATGGAAAGCTTATCTTTGTTGGCGATGGCATAAATGATGCTCCTGTACTTGCAAGGGCCGACGTCGGTGTTGCCATGGGCGGTTTGGGTTCTGATGCGGCCATAGAGGCAGCCGATGTAGTATTAATGACAGATGAACCGTCAAAACTCGTTAGCGCCATAAAGATAGCCAAAAAAACAAAGCGCATCGTATGGGAGAATATTATTTTTGCATTGGGAGTGAAGATAGCCATTTTATCCTTAGGCGCTCTCGGTTTGGCAAACATGTGGGAAGCTGTATTTTCGGATGTGGGAGTTGCCTTGATAGCCGTGGTAAATTCACTCAGGGCAATGAGAACAAAGGGAATCTGACCTGAAATTTGGAATATTGAATTATATAGATAATTATAAAATATGATCGGGAGGGAAAAAATGAAAAAACTTCTTATCTGTAATGGTTTTCCGGATGAATTCGCTTCGAAATTGATCGTAAAACATAAGGACGACATTTCAATTACTGTCTGCAAAAGCAAGGATGAAATGTTGAAAGATATCGAAGATGCCGAAATGTTTATAACCTTCGTATGCAACAGGGAAATGCTTGAAAAAGCGAAAAAATTAAAATGGATACAGGTGCTAAGCGCAGGTGTGGACGGTCTTCCTCTTGACTTAATAAGCAAGAAGGGCATCATGCTTACAAACGGTAAGGGCATCCATAAAAATCAGATGTCCGAATATGCAATATGGGCCATGATAAGCCTTGCGCGAAACAGCAGCATAATTTTCAGAAACCAGGTAAATGGCAAATGGGATGACAGCATACCTCAGAATGAGATAAACGGGTCCACTGCAGGTATATTAGGCCTTGGAAGTATCGGCCGTGAGACTGCGAGAAAGGCTTCTGCATTGGGAATGCATGTTGTAGGCGTAAAGAGGACGCCTCAAAATGTAGAATATGTAGAAAAAGTCTATGGAGAGGATGGCATGGAAGAAGTCTTTAAGAAAAGCGATTATATCATAAACATCCTTCCTCATACACCAAAGACAGATAAAATCATAGACAGGCATTATTTTAGCCTTATGAAAAAAACAGCCTGCTTTATTAACATCGGCAGGGGTGCTACTGTAAATGAAGAGGACCTTATAGAGGCACTTCGCGAAAAAAGGATAAGGTCCGCGGTACTGGACGTATTCGATGAGGAACCGCTTCCTAAAAGCAGCCCTCTCTGGAGGATGGAAAATGTCATAATCACCCCTCACGTATGCGGTGAATCATCAAAATATTTAGAGCGGTCCATGAAAATAATAGAACATAACCTTGAAGCGTATCTAAACGGTGAAAACATGATAAATGTAATAAACCTTGAAAAGGGATATTGATTCGATATCCCTTTTCAAGGAGCGTTGCAACTATTTTATAAGGATCATCGCTAAAATCTTGGCTCAATTTAAAAATATATACATCAACAAAATAATAAATGTTTACTAAATACTGTTTAATATGTTTCCGCTTCTCCTATGCATATTTACAAATCCATCCTCACTCCATAATTTTTAAGCCATTCTTTTCTACCTGCATAATCCGGCAATACTGCTGCGACCATGTCCCAAAATTGTTTGGAATGATTCTTATAGAACATATGACACATCTCATGTACTATGATATAGTCAAGAACAGGTGAAGGCGCCATTACACATCTCCAATTGAAATACAATTTATTTGCTGGTGTGCAACTTGCCCATCTTTTTTTCTGTTCCTTAGCCCCTATTCCATTAGGCTTCTTATTCAGCATAGGCTCATAATATTTAACCCTCTCTTCTGCCTTTTCAAGAGTCTTTTCCCTGTACCATTTTTCCATTGCACTCTTTATGATATCCTCATTGACTTTCGGTAAAGTCACATAAAACTTTCCCCTGTATATCTTGACTTCTGCTCTTTTTATGCTTTCGTCCCTGATTATCTGAAGGGAATAGTTCCTACCAAGGTACATAAATGATTCGCCGTTTACGAACTCTCTGTTTATACGCAAATATTCCATGTCTTTGAAACTAAAGAGTTTCTTTATAATCCAATTTGCCTTTGATTTTACCTTTTCAAGTACAATATCCTCTCGAGTGCCAATAGGAGCAACTGCATATACTTTATCCGGGGGAATAACTCCTATCTCAATAGTCTTCCTCTTTTTATATGTCAAATCAAATATAATCGTTGTAGTGCCATATTCAAAACTAAAATTCATAGATTATCCCTCAATCTTTGAGTAATGCCTTTTTGCAAGTTGCAGCAGAGGCTGCACAAGTTGCTTTCTTTTCTCCAAACTTATCTGCTTAAAATACTTAAGATTCAGCATCATAAAAATACTTCCCTCTATATCCGCAGTTTTGGTCGGATTTGCAGCCCAATCGACCGTATAGTTCTTTTCAACAATGTCTGCAACATCCTTTGCTATGTTCTTTGATAGTTCAATATCATCCTCCGTTATATATTCCGCCATGTCCTCTTTAACGACGCTATCTTCATGATAGGATATATTCTTCTCTACAACCTCGAAGAATGAAAATTCCTTATCTGTAAGCCCCAGACTTTCTGCTTCATCCTTTTCTCCATGCTCAATTTCACTATTTATGAACTTCTCGAGTTGTTTTCTTCTCTCAATCCAGTCATTATTTGTTTCGTCAATTATTTTCTGCAATTTTTCAAGGAGGCTTGTATAATATACCGGATTGTCCTCAAGCTTTACATGAATAACGCATTTTACCGCATGCTCCATTGCAGATGCTATTGCTTCATCGCTTTTAAGTTTGCCTATTTTCTTATTAAAGTCCGGGTCAAACAATGTTATCGGCTTTATCCACTGCTGAACGCCCAGGGACTTAAGGTGGTCATAGATTATTTTTTTCACCTTTTCACCGCAGTCTGATATATTGAGTTTGGACTCAGGCTCAAACCTTGCCTTCGCTGCGGCTCTTATATATGTAAGCCATCTTAAGTCGTTTATATTTTCTGTGGGTACATGACCTGGAAGCAACTGTTCCATTGTACCTGCAAACCTTTTATATGCCATTTCAAATTCTGCTCTTTTATCTTCAGGCTCAATGCATTTTACAAGTTCATCAATATTGTTTTTATCCGCCCCTGCAAATATCCCCATTACCGATTCCCTGTAGGACAACATCTGCTTGTAGACAGAATCTGTTGACTCCATCGGCTGGCCCAATTCCTTCTTATCAAATATCGATAATGCTTCTTCCAAAAAGTTTGATATTCCGTAATAGTCCACCACATATCCGCACTTTTTCCTGTCTCCGCAGGTCCTGTTCACCCTTGCAATCGCCTGGAGAAGGTTGTGTTCCTTTAATGGCCTGTCAAGATACATCACCTGTTCCACCGGTGCATCAAACCCGGTAAGCAGCATATCCCTTACAATTATAAATACGAGTTTATCCTCATTTAAAGGTTTTATAAACCTTTTTATAATCCCATCCTGTTCAGTCTTTGTTGTATAATATTTCTTCAAATAAGGGAGATCGTTTAGTTTCCCCGAAAATATTATTTTGGCTTCGAGGGGTTCTCCCATTATTTCTGCCATATGTTTGTTCAATGCATTATAATATTTCACACATGCTTCCCTCGATACACATACGACCTGGGCTTTAAATCCGTTTGGATATACCTGAGCCTTGTAATGCCTGAGCAAATCCTGTGCAATATCATCTATCCTGTCATCCGACTCAACGAGTGTTTTCTTGCTGCCATACTTTGCCTTTATGGCTTCCTTTTCCTCGCCAGTCTTATCCTCAAATGCCTGCTCAAACAATTCCTCCAGTGAATCTCCTTTTATCTGTAGGTCAGGCCTCCTACCCTCATAGATGATCCTGACAGTTTCTCCATCGTCAACTGACTGCTGTATTGAATACTTATCTATGTAAGAGCCAAATGTCCTTGGGGTTGACTTATCCTCTCTGTCAATAGGCGTGCCCGTAAAGCCGATGAATGCAGCATTGGGAAGAGCGTCTCTCATATTCCTGGCCATTTCTTTATACTGGCTCCTGTGTGCTTCGTCGACCAATACTATAACATTTGACTTTGTGGTTAAAACTTCGAACTCCTTTTCAAAGTTAAGCCCGGTCCCCTGCTTTTCATCCTTTAGAATTACCCTTTCATCCTTATCACTCTGGAATTTTTGTATTGTTGTCGTTATAACCTGAGGCTGGGCAAGAGACAAAATTTTCTTCATCTCACTTACGGTTTCAGCATGAACCGGAGTAGTCGTACCCGACAATGTTCTCATAAACGTGTTGAATATCTGATTGTCCAAGTCAATCCTGTCCGTTACCACAACTATTATGGCATCGGCAAGTTCAGGTATATGTCTAATCTTTCTTGCCAGAAATACCATGGTAAGCGACTTGCCAGAGCCTTGGGTATGCCATACGATGCCGCCCCTTGACAGGCTGTCCTTGCCATTTACAAGCCTGTGTATCGCCTTGTTTACTGCTCTGAACTGTTGGTATCTGCATATTTTCTTTAACCTTATTCCAGAATCTTTGTCCGTCTCAAAAAGTATAAAGTTCTGCAGTATATCCAAGATATTGTTTTTCTCTAATAATCCCTGAAGGAATATATTCTGCCCAAAGTTTTCTGCATTCTCAATTCCCTCTATTTTAAAAGGATATGGATCCTTCCATTCAATGTAATGTGTATAATCCGTGGTTATGGTACCAAGGTAACCGTGGTATTTATTCAATATGCCGGTAAAAAAATTTGTATAAAAAAGCCTTGGGGCACCTTCCATGCTCTGAGGTTCCCTCTCATTCATATATCTTCTTAACTGGGTATATGCCTCTTGTTTTCCTGCTTTTTCATCACTGTCTTTTTCAAGAAAAGGTGATTTGCATTCAAGTACAACCACCGGAATGCCATTGATAAATATGACAATATCAGGGATAGCCTTTTCGTCAGGTCCCTGCACCTTAAACTGCCTCGTCACAAGGAATTCATTATTATTGAGGTTATCCCAGTCAATGAATTCTACAGTATGGTATTTTTTTAGCCTGCTTCTGTCGATATCCTGTTCCAATGAATAGTTTAGGTTTACTATTGCATCATATATCTTTTCATTAATCTCAAGGAGGCTTGCGCCAAGATTCTCCGGCCTTGAAAGATACCTCACCGCTTTATTTATATTGCTCTCGTCCATCCATGGATTAATCCTCTTTAATGACCTTTTCAGCCTTTTGACAAGTATAACCTCAGTATATGTATCCCTTTCTCCCTTTTCAGGAGTAAGTTCGTCTCCATGGACGAATTCGAAGCCAAGTCTCTTTAGATATTCTATTGCCGGCAATTCAACAAGGGTTTCTTCGTTACCAAGATATGGCATATATCACACCTTCTTAATACTTATCTTATAAATGATTAAACTTTTACTCGTATTTTACCTGTAAGAAGTTTTTGCATAAGCCCATTTTTAAGTCGTTTAAGATTTTCTTTTTGCGATTCATACTGGGATATTTTTTCGTCTATTAATAATAGAATTAATGCTAACTTCTGCTGTTCTTTATAACTTGGTATCGGAATTAATAATGTTTTAAAATCTGTCTTATTAAACTTTGGTTGAGCAGTAATTGAAATTATATCTTTTAAACTTTCCTGGCCGAACCTACTTTGCAACCAATAAAAAATGTAATCTTTGTTTTCATTACTCCTTACTAATATTGCATTAGGGCCTAAGGTCATTGGTTTGTTTATATTTGGAATTCTAAATGGAAATCCTGCATAAGCACCAACATTGGCAATTATTATGTCTCCTGGCTCTAAACAACTTTTATTAAGAAAGTTATACCCTTTTTTATCAATATAAATAAATGGTCCTTGAAAATTGTTATTATAATCAGTCAATCTTATTAGTATTGCATAATCTTCTTCATCTCTATAATTAACGTTCTCTTTTAATGAAGCAAAACTTCCATTCGCAACATAATCAGTTACTGTGTAAAAGACTTCTCCAGCCCTCTTTACCTTCCATTCCACAGGTATTTCTCCGACTTCTGTCTTCTTAAACTTTGTATGCCCTATTCCCTTTGTGAGGAGTCTTTGCATAAGCCCTTTTTTCAGCTCTTTTGCCTTTTCTATTAAACTTTCAGTTTCCTCAATATGTTCATCAACAGTAGAAAGAATCGAAGCTATTTTTTGTTGCTCTATGAGTGTTGGAATAGCAACTAAACTGTTGTTTATATCTTCCCGTGTGATACCAGGAATTAATCCAACTGCACTTTCATTATAATTATCCTGCATGCTCTGAAGGAAGTAAAAAATATATTTATAGTTCCATTTGTTTGTTCTAATAGCCATCAACTGCCTACTGATGCAGTATTGATCGTCAGATATAATAACTTTTCCGGCTCCAGAACCTTTTACAGTAATAAGTATATCATTCTTTTCACACATTGCTTTTGGCTTATCCGTATACTTTGTCCTATGTATTTTACCATTTGGAAAGTCTATTGGACCTGTCAAATATCCAATGCCAATCTTTTCCTCCGAATAATCACTTGCACATACATGTTGCCCAGATATTAATTCAATATCGTCTTTGAGTGAATTTACTTCCCAATCTTCCGGTATCTCACCCAATTCAGTCATCTTATATCCTTCTCTTGCCTTCTTCATCTGTTTCACCTGCCCTATATTGTGCTATATCCCAGTTCTTTAAGATACTTATTTAACTTTTCTTCTGTATCCGCCATTTTAAACTTAAGCTCCCTTATGTCATCCAAAACCTGGTCTATATCAATTTCCTCTTCTTCCTCAGTTGTGTCCACATACCTGCTTATGTTGAGATTGCAGTCATTTTCTTTAACGGTATCAAGAACCACGACAGATGCGTATTTCTCCACATCCTTATACTCTTCATAAGTCTTCACAATCCTGTCCATGTCCTCGTCCCGAAGTTTATTCTTATTTCCGTCTTTAACAAATCCCTGGCTGGCATCAATGAACAGTATTTTCCCTTTATGGTCCTGCGGTTTATTCTTGTTTATTACAAGTATTGCTGCAGGAATGCCTGTTCCATAGAATATGTTCTGAGGAAGTCCTATTATGGCTTCAATCAAGTCATCTTTTATGAATCCTTCTCTGATTTTGCCTTCCGCCCCACCCCTGAAAAGCACTCCATGGGGAATTACCGTTGCCATCCTACCTTTTGAATTAAGGCTTGCTACCATATGTGATACAAACGCAAGGTCTCCGTAGGATTTTGGAGGGATTCCGTATACAAACCTGTGATATGGATCAGCCTGTGCCTCGACATAGCCCCAGTTTTTAAGCGAGAACGGTGGATTGGCAAGAACAATATCAAATGTCTTCAATGTCCCACCTTCAAGATGCATGGGTGTTCTTATGGTATCGCCCTTCCTGATATCTGCTCCCTTTACATTATGAAATATCATGTTCATCTTGCATATGGCCCATGTTGAAAGGTTTATCTCCTGCCCGTTTACAGAAACATTTTTATGGTTTCCGCCCTTCTCTTTTATGTACTTAATCGACTGAATCAAAAACGAGCCGCTGCCGACAGTCGGGTCGTATATCCTATCACCTTCGTGAGGCTTTAGCAATCGGACCATTGTCCTTACTACCTCCTGGGGAGTATAGAATTCTCCCCCTTTTGCACCGCCATCATCTGCAAACTGCTTTATAAGGTACTGATATGCATCTCCGAGCACATCGTCATTCTCAAGGTTGTCTCTTGAAAGATTTAGCGTGTCAAATAATAATAACAACTGGGACAGTTTCTTGTCGGGCACCCTTTCCTTATCATTATAGTTTGCTGTTGTAAGCACGCCAATCAGTTCAGAATTTTTCGATTCGTCCTCGATTGCCTTAAATGCCTTATCAAGTTCAGGCCCAATATTTAGCGTAAGGTTTCTGAGTTTATCCCACCTTGCTCTTTGAGGAACAAAAAATGTTTCATAAGTGAGAGGATATTCAAGCAGCCTTTCAATCTCAGATTTAGACATTCCCTTGGATAAGAAGTCCTCTCTCTTTTTCTGCCTTTCAGTTTCAAAGTCATCATTCATTTTCTTTAAAAACAAAAGACCGAATATGTAATCCTTATACTCAGCCGCATTAAGTTCTCCCCTCAAAATATCAGCGGCTTTCCAAAGCGTCGATTCAAGTTCCTGTAAAGTTAATTTTGCCATTAGTTTTCACACTCCACATATAAGTACAAATTAGCACAATTTTTAGTAATTATCATTTTTATAGTAGCACATTAGATATAATTATTGAAGGACTATGATGCTTCCATTTGCCCATTATATTTACAATTTTGTACAATATCAAGAAAAAGGGAAAATGACTGCCGGTCTAAGCAATCCATTTTCCCTTCAATTCCTTTTATTATCAAGGCTTACGATATCGTGCCCTGTGCCGAATTCATATTCAATTTAAGATCCAATTACACACTTTTTATGTAACCCAAATAAAGTCTGCTCTAAAAGATAAAAAAGTCTGCTCACACATACCCTCCCAGGCCTTGTCAAATCTACATCTCCCATATTCTGTTTATTGCCCACATTTTCCCTTTTTATGTTTTCCATTCATTTTTCTTCCCATATTTCTTCCAATCCATATCCCTAAACTGAAACAAAGTCTGCTCAAAATTCAGGGGGGAGGGGTAAGAAGAAAGGGAAAAGGACTGCCAATTTAAGCAATCCATTTCCCCTTCAACTCTTTCATTATCAAGGCTTACACTATCGTACCCCGTGCTGCATTCATATTCAATTTAAGATCTGATTTATTAAACCCGTTAAAAATTTTTGGTCAAACTTTGTTTTCAGTGAGCAATGTTTGTTTAAGGAATGTGTTTTTTGAGCAAACATTGTTTTCATATCAC
>JASEJN010000004.1 GCA_030016385.1 Clostridiales bacterium
GGCCTTAGAACTTACAAAACTTGAATCTGGCGAATGAGTGTTCAAAATGACATAATCCAAATTACGAATTGAAGTTTATTGCCATACAAGTTTTCAAGAGAATCGATGATTATGGTATAATAATGTTAATATATATTTAAATATCTTTTGCAGCATATGCAAGATGTTTTACTATAATTATTTTTTAAAATACAGGATATAAATAATACCGGTGTCCGGCCTATGATAATTTTGCAAAGAGGGAGATTTCTATGAAAGCTGAAAAAATGGTCATAATCGATGGAAACAGCCTGATGAACAGGGCATTTTATGCAATACCATCTCTGACAGATTCAAAGGGTGAGTGCACTAATGCCGTTTATGGGTTTACAAATATGCTTTTAAGGATAATAAGTGAAGAAAAGCCTGAATATATGGCGGTCGCATTTGACAGAAAAGCTCCGACATTCAGGCATAAAGCATATACCGAATACAAAGCGGGAAGAAAGAAGATGCCCCCTGACTTAAATTCGCAATTTCCCATAATAAAAAAAGTGCTTAAGGCATTTAATATCGGTATATATGAAATAGACGGATATGAAGCCGACGATATAATAGGGACGGTCGCAAAAAAATGCGAGAAGGAACTGGATGTGACGATATATACGGGAGACAGGGATGCTCTTCAGCTTATATCCGATCATACAAAGGTTGCAATCACCAAGAGAGGCATAACTGATATCGATATATATGATTCTGACAAGATGATGGATAAATATAATGCAACTCCAAGGCAGTTTATAGATATAAAGGGCCTTATGGGTGATGCTTCCGATAATATCCCGGGAGTTCCAGGCATTGGAGAGAAAACTGCCATAAGGCTTATAGATGAGTTTAAAAGCATTGAAGGCATACTGGAAAACATAGATACTATAAAAAGTGCCAAGATCAAAAAATTGATGATAGAATATGCGGAGCAGGCATTATTCAGCAAAAAGTTAGCAACGATCGTAACAGATGTTCCTATAGAATTTAATATAAACGAAATGAGATTGAAGGAAGCAGACAGACAAAATCTATTATCTGTTTTCCGGGAACTTGAATTCAAAAGCCTTATCGAAAAAATGGAATTGAATAAAGGCACATCGTCTGAAAATTTAAGTACTGTGGACTGTAAGATAGCAGACAGGAAAGATATAGAAAAGCTGATTCAAGATGTGAAGCGTTCAAAGAGATTCTCAATCGTATTTATTATAAGGGGCACTGACTTTTATAATACCGATATCGAAGGAATAGGCATATCAAATGATGGTAATAGCGCTTTATTTATAAAGCCTGATCATGAATATATAGAAATGCTTAAGGATATTTTGGAAGATGAAAATATAAAAAAGTACAGCCATAACGCAAAAGATGGATATGTAAGCTTAAATAAACACGGTATCGACTTAAAGGGGTTGGAATTTGATACCGCCATCGCATCATACTTATTAAATCCTTCTGAAAGTACCTATAATATAGATGAGCTGTTAAGGCGCTTTTTGAATATAGATATAAAACCCGAAAAAGAGATTCAAAAAGAGATTAAAGACGGGGCCGACCGGAGTATCATATGCAGTTATTTGTGTACAGAGGCAGCAGGTGTGTTTAAACTTACGGATATATTAAAAAAGAAGGTATCGGAAAGCGGTATGGATTTTCTGTATTATAATGTAGAAAATCCATTGATAGAAGTATTGGCAAGCATGGAAATCACGGGATTTAAAGTTGATAAGAATATTTTGCTTAAATTATCGGATGAATTTGGAAGCGAAATAGATCAGTTGACGGCAGATATATATAAAATGTCGGGTGAGGAATTCAATATTAATTCTCCAAAACAGCTTGGGCATATATTATTTGACAAGTTAAAGCTCCCTGTGATAAAAAAGACAAAGACAGGATATTCTACGGATGCCGAGGTTCTTGAAAAGTTAGCTCCGCAAAATGAGATAGTAAAAAAATTGCTCGATTACAGGCAAATTATGAAATTAAAATCCACATATGTAGATGGGCTTCTACACATTGTAAATGAAGACGGGAGGATTCATTCGAGTTTTAATCAGACAGTTACTGCGACGGGAAGGATCAGCAGTACGGAGCCAAATCTTCAGAATATACCCGTAAGGCTTGAAATAGGCAAGAGGATAAGGAAGGTATTTATTCCATCAAATGATGAATGCCGAATACTTTCAGGTGATTATTCACAGATTGAGCTCAGGGTGCTTGCACATATTTCAAAGGATAGAAATTTAATGGATGCATTTTATAATGGATTGGACATACACAGAAAGACAGCGTCAGAAGTATTTGGCGTTCCGATGGATGAAGTTACGTCTACCATGAGAAGCAGGGCAAAAGCTGTAAATTTCGGGATCATATATGGCATAAGCGATTTCGGGCTGGCCAAGGACATTGGAATAAGCAGGAAGGAAGCAAAAACATATATAGATAATTATTTGAATAAATACAGCGGTGTAAAAAGTTATATGGAAGGCATAGTAAAAAAGGCTAAAAAAGATGGTTTTGTTACAACGATTTTGAACAGGCGAAGGTTCATACCCGAGATTAAATCTTCAAACTACACGGTAAGATCCTTCGGTGAAAGATTGGCAATGAATACGCCGATTCAAGGCAGTGCAGCCGATATCATAAAGATAGCCATGGTAAAAGTTTATTACAGGCTAAAGGAGAGAGGCCTTAAATCCAAATTGATACTACAGGTGCATGATGAACTTATTGTGGATGTTTATAAGGATGAATTAGATGCAGTCAAGGAGATTATAAAGGATAGCATGGAGAATGCCTTTAAATTGGATGTACCTTTGAAAGTTGATATTAATTCGGGAAACAACTGGATGGAGGCCAAGTAGTAGTCATGAAAATAGTAGGGCTGACCGGTGGGATTGCATGCGGTAAAAGTACGGTATCTAAAATCTTAAAAGACCTTGGAGCTTTTATTATAGATGCCGACATGGTGGCAAGGGAAGTTGTCAGGCCTGGGGAAAATGCGTATAAAAATATACTGATTCGCTTTGGATCAGGGATATTAAATCAAGATGGCACATTAAACAGGAAAGCTTTGGGGAATATTATATTCAATGATAGATATAAGCTTATGCTTCTTAATAATATTACTCATCCGGAAATCAGAAGGGCAGTAATTGATAAGCTAAAGAAGGTTAAGGATGAGGATAAGTATAATGTTATTATTATAGATGCAGCTTTGCTTTTGGAAGCGAAAATGGATGATATCGTCGATGAAGTATGGCTCGTATATGCAGATTTAGGAACGCAGATCCAAAGGCTTGTAAAAAGGGATAATATGACTGAGAAAGAAGCGAGGATGAGGATAAATTCGCAGATGCCTGTGGAAGAGAAGATGAAGCGCTCTGATAAAATAATAGACAATTCCGGAGACATCGATTATACAAAAATGCAGGTTTTGAAATATTTTAATGAGATCAATACAGATGGGAGGGGACCCATTGCGCATACGTGATTTAAGGTTACTTTTTATAGCTGCCGTGATTATTATAATTGCCGTTGTAAACTGCAAGTCAATAATAAGATATTTTTATCCTTTAAAATATGAAGATATCATTAGAAAATATTCACAAGAATATAATATAGATCCTTATTTGATTATGGCGCTTATAAATGTCGAGAGCCACTATAATCCCGATGCAACATCAAAAAGGGATGCGAAAGGATTGATGCAGATAACTTCGCAGACCGGCGAATGGGGTGCTAAACAGCTTAATATACGGGATTTCAAGGATGATATGTTATATGATCCTGATTTAAATATAAAGATAGGATGCTGGTATATAAACAATTTAAGGCTTGAGTTCAATATTAAAGACAGCGAGGACGACATTATATTGATGCTGGCAGCCTATAATGGAGGAAGCGGCAATGTGAGGAAATGGCTTCAAAGCGGGAGTTACAGCAAAAATGCCATCGGCTTGGATCAAATTCCGTTTGCCGAAACGCAGCAGTATGTTAAAAAAGTAATTAAAAATTATAAGATATACAGATGGATAGACAATAAATAAATCGATATAAATAACTCGTTTAGAGCTTCATATATAAACAATTGCGTGCCGTTAGGAGCGGTCAGATAGGGATTTATAATTCCTGAAAAATTCGGCATAGTCGTTGATATTCGGCTATGCCGTTTTTTCGTTTAGTTTGGTAAGTCGATAGCGCCAATGCAGTTATAGAAAATTTGAATCCGCTGGGTTCTGCGGCCATCTACTTTTTCAGCCTTAAATACTATAATTTTATCAATGAACTCTCGGATAATCTCTGCATCCAATTCTGTAATTTCTGTGTACTTTTTAACCAGTGCCAAAAATCGGTCGGTATTGAGGGACTGTTCATTTGCTGTATCAATAGTATGCTTTAATTTGGTTATCCTTTCTTCCAGAGCCTTCTGCTCGGCTTCATATTCAGCCGACATCTTGTAAAAACGCTCTTCGGGAATTTTGCCCATCACATTGTCCTCATATAGCTTTCGAATGATTTTGTCTATGTCAGCAATGCGAGTCTGTGCTTGTTCGTACTCCTTTTGACTTTGGCGGAGTTCTTTGGCAAGTTCCTTTTCTGAATTATTCATTACTATACGGATGAATTCCTGTTCATGGTCTTTGGCAAAGGAGGTTACACGTCTTAAGTCTTCTAGCAAAAGCTGTTCCACTACAACATTGCGTATCTGATGTGAACTGCACATACCCTTTTTCTTGCGGTAAGTAGCACAAACGAAATATTCCTTATCGTGTGTCCATCCCTTGCCTCTAACCTGATACAGCTTTGCACCACAGTCGGCACAGAACATCATGCCAGAAAGCATTCCCATTTCACCTAATCGTGATGGTCTTCGCTTGCCATCTCTAATTTTCTGCACTGTTTCCCAAGTCCCCTCATCAATAATTGCTTCATGGGTATTTTTGAAAACCAGCCATTCCTCTGGATTGTTCATTATCTTGACTTTGCTCTTATATGACTTTTTAGAAGTCTTGAAATTCACTGTGTGGCCTAGATATTCCATTTTAGCCAGAATATCTGCTACGGTACGAGCTGACCAAGCATATGGGTTTTCAGGTGGTCTTGCTGGAGTGTTAATACCCATTTTGCGAAGATGAACCGTAGGTGTATCAATGCACCGCTTTTCAAGTTGCTTTGCTATCTGCGTAGGTCCAAAACCGGCCATGCATAGTCGAAAAATATCTCTGACCACCTCGGCGGCTTTCTCATCTATAATCCAGTGCAACTTGTCTTTAGGGTCTTTAATATAACCGTAAGGCGGATTGGTGCAGAGCGGCTTACCGGACTGTCCCTTGGATTTGAACACAGCACGGATTTTCTTGCTAGTATCCTTAGCGTACCATTCATTAATAATGTTAAGAAACGGTGTAAAGTCACTGTCTGCTTGGTTTGCACTATCAATACCGTTGTTAATAGCAATGAATCGTACATCTGCTTCAGGAAACATTATCTCTGTGTAATAGCCTACTTTGAGGTAATCCCTGCCGAAGCGGGACATATCCTTAATGATAATCGTTCCAATTCTACCGGACTCTACATCTGCAATCATGCGGTTAAAGTCTGGCCTATCAAAAGTTGTACCGCTGACCCCATCATCCACATAAAATTCGATGTTACGAAAACCGTTGTCCTCAGCATATTTCTTTAGAATTGCCTTCTGGTTTACTATACTGTTGCTGTCCCCTGCAAGCTCATCATCACGGGAAAGCCTGCAGTAAAGAGCAGTAATTTTCGCTTCTTCAAATGCTATTGTTGATTTAAGTATAGTGCTAAATGTTGACTGTCTATTCATTTTTCTCCTCCATTTCCGACAGTCTTCAAGCGGTTTAGCACTATGTATATTACCGTACTACCTTGAAGAAGTCGAGTTGATTTCCGTGGGTTTATATGAACTATCTGATAACTTTGAAAGGCTTTTTGCATTGACTGTAATCAGTCGTTTCAGCTTGGAATATGCACTTTCCTTTGCTGAATCACTTACTCGTGATTCCACCACATAGACCGTACCTCCGATATCGGATTTGGTTGTGCGGCTGTTACTTTGATTTTCCATATCGTGTGACCTCCTATCCGATGTTTTGAAGGAACTGGCACTGAGCCGAATTGATGACTCAGTGCCTAATCCATCATTTAAGCTTTTATTTGTAATATTTTCAGAGCATCCGGTTGAATTAGCTTCCCATCCAATCTCTCGTAAGCAGAAAAGCCAATCTGCCCCTGCAATGCATATAATTCACTTAATTTTTTTATTGTTATTGGCTGACGCTCAATCAGCCAGTAGTATGATAAATCTCCAAATACAATGCTTTTTGCTCCTGCAGATAATGTAGGCATATATGGAGAGGTAACTACAGGCTTTCCGAAAATGGTGTTATCTGAAGAATTCCACAGATAACTGCCATTTGTATTTTTAAGGGTTCTAAGAAGCATGGCAGTATTATCGTGCATGATAAACACAGCGTTATTTCGGTATTCATCTTTTAATGAAAAATACAGCGAAATAATCTCGTCAAAAGAGATAATAGCACTATCTGCTGTAGTTACATCTGCATCTGCTGTAAGGATACCTGTTGGCTGAGTTGTGCCATTTCCATTAAATAATGCATTTTCCTCAGCCTTGCCAAAACGCTTCGCAAAATCACCCATCAGATATTTTTCAAGATTAAAGTTCATATCGGTGACGAATGAGCGGTTTAGCTTGACAAGAGATGCCAGCTTGTATGATTTCACCAGAAACTGTGTAAATGTATCGGCACTTTCGGGGATTGGATCTCCGTCTTCAACCCAATCTGCTGTACCCGTTGAGGGTACCGCTTGAATTTTACCTTCTGCAGAAGATAGATTGATAACAGTAGCAAATCTGCGGAATATATTCTCCTTTGCCAAAGCAGTGTTAAAGCCTTCTCTGAACTCATCTGGTGCGACATAGGCTCCTGCATTATCAAAGCCCTCGCTTAGATTTTGATTATTTTCTTCTTTTCCTTTCATAACATTCCAAAACGCTCTATTATAAGTTGTTGATGTTGCCATAATCCTTTACCTCCTAAATTAAAATGGATTGTGGGGTATATACCCCGTTTGAAACCGCGTTTTTTTATGCGTTGCCCCACGCCCGTTGTCCAGATGAAAAAGTGTGGAGATTTGACCTCCCCTAGGGGCAGGTATTAACACATGGAGTTGTATCCATTGTTTTCACTGGTTTTAAGCTTTGTAGCAAGATGTAGCAGGTAAAAACTAAACTCTCTATACGAGAGCGATTTTTTATATAACCTGTTTTTCTTGCTACAAGCTGCTACACTGTGTTTAAATAAGAAGAAATTCTTCTTCAGTCAGCTTATATCCGATAAGCATTGTGGTCATTCCACCACCAGAACGTGGTCGTTTCCGTTCTACACGGGCGATAGCTGTTAATGCTTGTTTGAAGTTTCTTGCATTCTCCGAATAACATCCATTGGCACTGCACCAACGCTGATACCGGGCATACACTTCGGATGTCCGCACCTCACTATTAGGACTTTCCTCCAAGGCATCCTCGAAAAATAATGCTATTTTATCGCTGTCACGCTTATAAGCCTCTGTTGCTGTCTTAACGGAATCAGGTAAAATCAAGCCCTCCTTCTTTAACAGCTGATAGCCTTCAATTAGCCAGTTGAGGATAGCACTCTGATTCTTCGGTTTGGCGAATTCACGTTTTAGGTTTTTATCCTGCTCGCTTTCATCGAAGTGTCGTTCAAAAGGAATAATCACCACTCTGCCACTAGAAAACAGCGTCATATCCGTAATAACGGGCAGATAATTGGTGTTGATATACAGCTTAAACTTTGGCGAAAAGTCAAAAGAATTCTCATGTAGAAACCTTGCGTTAATGGTGTCACCACCCGTCATGCTTTTTACCTGTGCAGCATTTAAGACAAGTCCTCTGCTAGGTTCGGAGATATTCACAAAGCGTACTCCTGCAAGCCGGGCAATATCTTCACTTGGACTTGAACTGTTATTGTTCTTTTTCAGACTGATAGTCTCTGGCCTTGCGGTACAGCCATAACTGCCTAATACCTTAAGAATGCTCTCACATAGCGTACCTTTACCATTTCGAGTTGTAGCACCATAGAGAACAAACAGGCATTCATACCGAGTGTCTCCGCTGATACTGTAGCCAAAGGCCTTTTGGAGGAATTTTGCCTTTTCCTCATCTCCGCTCATAATCTCATGAATAAATCTATCCCATCGCTCACTTTTTGCTTCTGGATCATACTTAACACCAGATATCTTTGTGAGTCTGTCCTCGCTGTTGTGGGGATGAAAATCCATGGATGTTAAAAACAATGTTCCATTGGCACAGTTGAGCATAAGCGGGTCTTGGTCAAATTCAGCCATTGATATGGGATATACGCTCTGTGCATCCTTAAGCACCGTTTCCCTGTACCTTCTTGACTGCCATTTTCGGCAATAGTCAATGTATGCCTTTCTTTGATGTTCATCTTGAATAGTCAAAGCATAGGTTAGCAGTTGATTAGCCAATGATTTACACATTTCCATTACTTTTAGATTACCGACATCAGGAATCCAAATGCCATTCTCGTAGCAAAACCACATTTTCCTTTCAGGAACATAGCGGGCAAAAGATTTATAATAATCAGCAAACAGCCTGCTTGCCCCAATATCCGTCCAAGGGTAGCGATTGTTACTCTCAGGCTTAAAGTCAGCAAGGGAACATTCTCCAAAATCTTCTGTAGCTGATGAACGCTTACCACCTAGTTTGTATATTTCAGTAGCATTTGCGATAGCTTTTTCTATGGTTATCATTCCATAAGTACTACCGGACTGCGGTCTATTCCATTTATCTCGCATTAGGCCGCTCTGCCGGAAAAGTCTGTCTATCTGTCCAATATCTCTGCCACACCAAAATGCCAGCATACCGCAAAGTGCCAAATCAGCTTCACTGGCAGAAGCATAACCAGATGTATCTCCCTGCCATAATGCTTTGAACCTTTCTCCGTTTGCCGATTTTAAAGCCTTCTCAATAACAGACTTGTCAGACAGATAGGATTGGCTTTCTCTATCCAGAATTTGCTTCACAGGGGTAGGACGTAGCATATACTTGTCTAGTATCATCTGAAGCTCATTCGATTTCTCCGCTATATCACCATCTGCAAATACATTGCCTGTTACGGTAACAAAGCGGTTTGTTGCTCCAGCCACATAGACCTCAACTCCCAGCTTTCTGTTGTTGATATAGTATTTTGTTTTGTCAAAGTTAAAGCCTGTGGCCTTAAAGAAAATATGAAGCCCTTTTCCAGATGGACTGTGTTCCATATAGCAACCCCTAAAAGCCTCTACAACATTTTGGGCAACAGGCTTAAGCTTACCGCTGCTATCAAAGCAATCATCTAAGTCGATAACACATATGTCATTACCCACCAAAAATCCCATACCGTCATAATCACTTATAGCAGCTATCGCCGAACTAAAATCTTTAAATGTACCACGTTGATTTGGTTTTGCCCTTTTTCTCGTTACTGGGTTATAGGGAACTTTGGTCTTTTTACCACTTCGCTCTTCATATTTCCAACAGCAAAACTGTGGCTTATCTTTAAGCATCTGCGGCAAGTTATCATATTGTGTTTTCAGTTATTTCACCTCCTTGCCTTTTATAAATGACCCGAAACGCTACTGTTCCAGAGGGTTTGCCTTGTTTGACACAACCTCGTTATCTTACAAGGATTACGCTCGGAATTATCGTCATGGCATATTCTGCTTGAAGTATCTCTTGCATTTCGGGGTATTCAGTTGTCAAGGAACAGTGAGAGAAAAACTATGTTTTCATTGATTGTTCATGAGAAAGGCAGATCCACAGAGTTTGCTAAGGTAATTTCCTCTCATCCTCCACAGGCCTCAAACCTGCAATTTGAGTACAGGAACAAATATTTCTGTGAATTGCTTTCCTCTACTAATAGCCGAAATTATTAACCCCTTAGCTAATGCCACAGCAAATAGCTTACTCGAATGGTCAAGCAAAGTATTTTCCTCTCACCTTATAGCCTTGGTAGGGCACATTAGTTGAGGATTTTCTAAAAATATTTTTCTTCCTCATCCATAAGCGAAGAATTCTATTGATTCGAACCCCTAAAATAAAAAATAGCCTGTCTTTTTTCCAGAAAAGACGGCTGTAATGTTTATGCTTTTGCTCAAATTTGAGCGAAAGTGGTATTAAATTTAAGAAGGCTTAATGCTGTAGTTTTGGATTTTTCAATTAGACTTTTCGACTTTTTTGTCTAAAAGCTTTAATTCGAACATCTTAAGATAAATGCGTAAATAGAAAATTGTGATTGAAATAGACGAAAAATAATGTGAGATTAATTTTCCCTCATGTTTTAAGGCAGATGGGTCCTTTGATATTGAACGGTTTAAGGAATTTTTAAGTGATAAGATTGCTGTCACAGGAGAGGGTTATGAACTCAAGTTTTTGGGTAAAAACTATGCTCGATTGCTAGCTTCAATTGATACTACAACATTTGTTATGGCAGACGAGGAACATAACTCAAAACCAGAAAATATGAACAGTGAAAATATCTACATAAGTGGAGATAATCTTGATGGTTAAAGCATCTCTTGAAGTCATATTCACGTCAAGTTAAATGTATTTATATTGATATAATTTTGCAGAGATTGATACAAATTAATTACATTGTGCTTAGGGGCGTGGAAACTCAAAAAGGGGTGTGCAGGGTAAAAGTCGAGAAATCTCGGCTATTTTTTTGTGTAAAAAAGGGAAGAGGTTATTGACATATGCCATAAAAGGGGTATAATAAGAATAGATGGCATATGCCGGAAACTAAAAGGAGGTGAAAAACATGCCGAGAAGAGACGGAACCGGTCCAATGGGTGCGGGATCAATGACTGGAAGAGGATTAGGGCTTTGCACAGGTGCTAATGCAGTTAAGTACGGAGCTGGTCTCGGAATGGGATTAGGTCTTGGACTTGCTTGCAGACGTGGTTTCGGTCGTGGCTTTGGTAGAGGATTTGCATTTAACCATACCTCCTCAAAAACACAAAAAGAGCTGCTGAACGAACAGAAAACCATTTTGCAGGATCGACTCGAAGTTATTGATAAGCAATTGGAGAACCTATAATGAGCATCAGAAATAACCGGAGGACGCTCTGGTTATTTCTGATTAGAATGGAGGTGATGAATTATGGCGAGACCGATGAAGTGGAGAAAAGTTTGCTGTTTGCCTGAAAGTAATAGATTTGGGCCTCTTGATTCACCTGCCGACGCAGAAAACCATGTAAATATGACTGTTGACGAATATGAAACCATAAGACTTATCGATTTGGAAGGCTTCACTCAAGAAGAGTGCGCCAAGCAAATGAATATTGCTCGTAGCACCGTTCAAGGCATTTATATCGAGGCCAGAAAAAAGCTGGCTGAATCTTTAGTAAATGGAAAGGTGCTTTTGATTGAGGGTGGCGAATACCGGCTTTGCGAAGGATTAGGGAATGGTTGTGGTCGTGGCTGTCATAGGCATAGGCGTGGAGGGCGCTTTACTGTTGATGAGGATAGAGGTGGTTGATCATATATTCAGAAAAAGTAATCGAGCATTTTATGTGTCCGCAAAATGCCCATAGTATGCCCGATGCAGATGCTGAAGGAAGCTACGGTGATCCTTCCTGCGGAGATTATCTGACCGTTTATTTAAAGGTGAAAGATAACCGCATAGAAGAAATCAGCTATCTTGTATTTGGTTGTTGTGCTTCAATTGCAACATCCAGTATGACATCGGTATTAGCAAAGGGTAAAACCTTAGAGGAAGCATTGAATATTACGGAAGAAGATATTATCCAGGCTTTAGATGGACTTCCTGAAAATAAGGTTCATTGCTCAAATTTAGGTGTGAGTGCGCTACGCAGCGCAATTGAGAATTATTTAAACAAAAATAGAACGGAGGATTCTTATGAAAATAGCAATTCCAGTAGATGAGAAAACTTTGGAGTCGAATGTATGTGTATCCTTTGGACGTACTCCCTATTTTCTTATTTATGATGTAGAAACTAAGGAAAGTATATTTATTGACAACAGTGCGGCAACAAGCACAGGAGGTGCCGGGATTAAAGCTGCACAAATAATAGTAGATAACAAAGCAAGTGCTTTACTCACTCCCCGCTTAGGTGCAAATGCTGCTGACGTGCTAAAACCCGCTGAAATCAAAATCTATAAAACGGCAACTACTTCAGCCAAAAATAATATTGATGCTTTTATCGATGGGAAATTACCTTTGTTGGATGAATTTCATGCCGGATTTCACGGGCACGGGGGCAATTAATATGAGAATAGCTGTGCTAAGCGGCAAGGGCGGCACAGGAAAAACACTGGTATCGGTGAATTTAGCAGCGATAGCGAAAGCATCCACATATATAGACTGTGATGTAGAAGAGCCGAATGGACATCTGTTTTTTAAGCCTGAAGGAATTCAAGAAGAAGAAATATCAGTAAAGATTCCAGAAGTTGATCATGAGTTATGCAATGGATGTCGAAAGTGCGTTGATTTTTGCAACTTTAACGCCCTTGCCTATATTAAAAACAAACTGATTGTCTTTGACGATGTGTGCCACTCCTGCGGTGGCTGTATCTTGGTTTGTCCTGCAAGGGCACTATCAGAGAAAGCAAAGGTTATTGGCAAAATTAAAAAAGGTGTTTCTGGCGAAGTGGCGGTATGGACAGGAGTATTGAACACCGGTGAAGCTACGGGTATTCCTATCATAAAAAAGCTACTTGAGGAAAGTTCGGAAGTAAATAAGCAGACATTTATCGACTGTCCACCAGGAAGCGCTTGTATCGTGATGGAGAGCATCAAAGATGCGGACTATTGCATACTGGTGGCTGAGCCGACATTGTTTGGTGTTCATAACCTCAATATGGTATACGATCTGGTCAAGTTATTTAATAAGCCATTTGGGGTGCTTCTTAACAAATGTTTGGAAGGAGAAAATCCTGCTGAGAAGTTTTGCTTGGAAAAAAATATCAAGATTTTAGGCAGGATTCCATTTGACAATGAACTTGGAACCTTGAACTCAAATGCGGAAATCGCCGTTAATAAAAATGAGGAATACCGGGAATTGTTTTCTTCTCTGCTTAACAATGTGACAAAGGAGGTGCAGCATGAAACAACTACTAATCCTTAGCGGTAAAGGCGGCACCGGAAAAACGACAATAGCAAGTGCGTTTATAAAGCTTGCTGATGCCAAAGCATATGCGGATTGTGATGTAGATGCGCCTAACCTGCACCTCATTACCGGATGGAGTGTTAAACCTGCAAAAAAAGATTATTATGGGCTACCAAAAGCAGTGATAGATCCGGAACTTTGCATTAAATGCGATCAGTGTAGGCAAAACTGCCGATTTGATGCTATTTCAATAGATGAAAAATACAAAGTGGATCATTTCGCATGTGAAGGCTGCGGCGTTTGTGAGTATGTTTGTCCTGTGGAAGCGATAACTATGAAACCGGCAGTGGCCGGGGAATTGATGCTGTATTCTGATGGAGAAAAAGTTTTTTCAACAGCGCAACTAAAAATGGGCAGTGGTACCTCCGGAATGCTTGTAACTGAGGTGAAAAAGCAAATGAAGGCTGCGGCAGCCGATGCGGAACTTGCCATTATTGATGGATCTCCCGGAATAGGCTGTCCTGTCATCGCATCACTTAGTGGTGTGGATATGGTTTTGATAGTCGCAGAACCTTCTATATCAGGTATCAGCGATATGGAGCGCATTATAAATACAGCAGCGAAATTCGGGACGAAGACAGCGGTATGTATCAACAAATATGATACCAGCATTGAAAACACAGAAAAGATTGAACGGTTTTGTAAAAAACAAGGGCTGCCTTTTATCGGTAGGATACCTTTCGACTCCAATGCCGTGAAAGCGATTAATAATGGTCAAACCGTTGTAGATATAGACTGCATATCGGGGACGGCGGTTAAAGAGGTTTATCACAAAACAATGAATCTACTCTTTGAAAAAGGTGGTGGCTAAAGTCATGCTTATTAAAACGTTGGTTGAAAACACCTCGATATCAAAAGACTTTGGCAGCGAGCATGGCCTTAGCTTGTATGTAGAAACAAAAAAACACAAAATATTGTTTGATGTGGGCGCAAGCGATTTGTTTCTTCAAAATGCAAAAAAGCTTAATGTGAATATTGCTGATGTTGACTTTCTTGTGATTTCGCATGGACACTATGACCACGGCGGAGGGCTAAAAACCTTTTTGAAAGAAAACACAAAAGCCGAGGTATTTCTACATCGTCTCGCTTTTGAAAAGCACTATGCTATTCGTCCAAATGATGAATTGGAATTTGTCGGTCTTGATGAAGATCTGAAGCAAAACAAACAAATTATCCTCACGTCAGACCGTTTCTTTATTAACAGTGGAATCCAAGTATTCTCTAATATCGTCCAAAAAGAGCCACGCCCAAAATCAAACAGTGGTTTGCTCAAGGAATATAAGGGGCAAACGATAGCTGATATCTTTGCACATGAACAAAACCTCGTGGTAGAGGAAGACGGGAAAACCCTATTAGTAACAGGCTGCGCTCATAATGGTATCATAAATATACTTGAGCATTTTCACACGCTAAAAGGCCGAATGCCGGGCTATGTGATAGGTGGATTTCATCTTTCCAGCCGCTCAGGCGGAAACGAGGACTCTGAAATGATAGATAGAATTGGTAAATACCTGATGGGTACACAAGCAAAGTTTTACACCTGCCATTGCACAGGTATCGAGCCTTATAAAAGGCTGAAAGCTATTATGGGTGATAGCATCAATTATCTGTCAGCAGGCAGTGAAATTGTATTTTAAATAAAAGGAGCAAGATTATGAGCGAAAATTGCAATCAAAGCTGTAGCAGTTGTTCGGAGGACTGCGCAGAACGAAAAGAACAAAAAACGGATTTCTCCGAGAAGCTGCATGAGATGAGCAGTGTAAAAAAGGTTATTGGTGTTGTCAGCGGCAAAGGTGGTGTCGGTAAATCACTTGTTACCTCTATGCTTGCAGTTACCATGAACAGGATGAACTATCATACTGCGATTCTTGATGCGGATGTCACCGGGCCTTCTATCCCTAAGGCATTTGGTATCAGGGAGAAAGCCTCAGGCAGTGAATTCGGTCTATTCCCTGTTAAAACAAAGACTGGGATTGATATTATGTCTGTCAATTTGCTTTTAGAAAACGACACTGATCCGGTTGTCTGGAGAGGGCCAATTATTGCTGGCACAGTAAAGCAGTTTTGGACAGATGTTATTTGGAGCGATGTAGATTTTATGTTTATTGATATGCCACCGGGCACCGGCGATGTTCCCCTTACGGTATTTCAGTCTATTGCTGTTGATGGGATTATTGTTGTGACCTCACCACAGGAGCTTGTATCCATGATCGTATCAAAGGCTGTTAAAATGGCTGAGATGATGAATATCCCTATTATCGGTCTGGTGGAAAACATGTCCTACTTTAAATGCCCTGATAATGGAAAGGACTATCAGATATTTGGCGAAAGTCATATTGAAGAAATTGCCGAAAAACATAATTTAAAGGTTCTTGCTAAGTTACCTATCGACCCAAAAATTTCGGCTGCATGTGACAAGGGTATGATAGAGCTTTTCGATGGCAATTGGTTTGAGCCGGTTGCAAAAATCTTAGAAAAAATGGAGGAAAACTAAAATGCTGAAAATTGCAGTAGCAAGCGAAAATGGAATGGTGACTGAGCACTTTGGACATTGCGAAGGTTTCATGATTTTTGATACTGAAAATAATCAAATCATCAAAAGCGAAACCGTTGCTAACCCCGGGCATAGGCCTGGATTCTTACCTAACTTTCTTGCTGATCGTGGTGTAAATGTCATCATCAGCGGTGGTATGGGCGGAGGCGCGGTTGAGATTTTTAATGAAAGGAACGTTGAAGTTGTTGTAGGAGCAAAAGGTGATGCTAAAGCAGCAGTAGAAGCGTACTTGCAGGGCTCCCTTAAATCTACTGGTTCCGTTTGTCATGAGCATCAGCATCATGATGAATGTGGGGAATAAGGTACTTCTTTGTTGAAAACTCCGATACATGCATAGCTTAAATAATAATTAACTCCTCACCACTAATTTCTAAAATCGTGATGAGGAGTTTCTATTTTAGTTTTCTAATGCCAGAATCCCAGTTCCGTCTTTAAGGTGAACAGTTCATCATCATTGTCATAAACAGTAAAACAAAGACTGCACTAAAGGTTTTATCCTTCGGTGCAGTCTTTTCTTTCAAGTCTCCGCTTGAAGAGAGTCGGTTAAAATTCACATGTTTCGTAAATCCCTATGTGAACGCTTCTTTTGGCGCGTTTTTTTATTATTTTATTATAAAAGAAGGAATATGGGGAATCGTATAGAACTACATAGAAAAATTTACTTATATAATTTTTATTGGAGTGAAATATCGTGGAAAAAGAAAGCAGAATAAATATTTACAACTACACAGTTGGAACAGCTTTCGTTATTTTACTGTTATCGATAACCATAAGCAGGGGATTTATTATATATGATAAAAAGCTTTTTTTATTTCTCATAATAATAGAAATAGTTATTGATAAATTCAATATACGTACGCCTAAAGTGTGGATAAGCTTTGCTTCAATAATCGAGCTTGCAAGTTTCTTGCTGCTCGGAATAGTAAATAGTGCATGGATTCAACTGATTTTTATTTTTGTGACAGATTACCTGATGTATAAAAAACCGTTCAATACGGTATTCTTGAATGCAGGCATGACTTTATCCAAAATGTTCGCAGGATCGATTGCATACAAGCTGGTTTTTGAGTCGTTGGGAAGCATGAATGAAAGGTATTTCTCGGTTTCAATGTTTCTCCCCGCTTTATCGTTTACTGTCGCGGCATTTATATGCAATTATATTTTTATATTCATTCAGTTTTATCTAATAAATAACAAACTCGACATGAGGGACGTATTTGACAGCATGAAGTGGGAAATAATCTCGCTGTTTTTCTCAATACCTGCCGCATCGGAATTTGCAGACATTTATAAATACAGCAGCTCACATAATTTATGGTTTTCGACACTTTTTATCCTTCCTATTGTGTTTGCGTGTTTTATATTTACGACCATGAAGAGCACGATTTTCGCAAATAAACAGCTTAAAGCGTTATCAAAGGTGGCTCTGACAATAAACAAGTTTCTTGATGTTGAAAAGACATATAACTCCGTGCTGGATGCCATAAATTCGCTTGTCAGCTTTAAAGGATGTTATATATTCGATATGAAGGATGAAGAAGGAGAAATGATACCTGTCGCATATAGAATGGACGATGATTTCTCCGACAAGGTTTACAGTTTTTCAGTTGAAGAAAGCATATTAGGGCAGATAGTCCATTCTTCAAAAGCGATTATTATAAATGATTTATATATGAAGCCGGGTGACAAGGGTTACTGTGAATACTGCACAATATATAAATCCTGCATACTTGTACCTATGAGGAGGTTAAATAAATGCATAGGCTGTATTATCATATTCAGTGATGAATACAGGGCCTTTGGAGACGAAATACTGGAATTTCTCATGATACTTTCTGATCAAGCCACGATCGCCATTGAAAATGCGAAACTTTTCAGACTGTCTGAAGAAGAAGCTATAACCGATGGTTTAACATATTTATATAATCAGAGATTTTTTTATAGCTGCATCGAGAAAAAAATAAGGGAATGTGAAAAGAACTCGGATGCCATGAGCCTTATAATATTCGATATCGATTATTTCAAAAGGATAAATGATACCTATGGTCATTTAGTGGGTGACTTTGTTATTAGGGAAGTTGCGAGGCTAATCAAGAGCTCCGTAAGGAAAAATGATATAGTTTCAAGATATGGAGGAGAGGAGTTTACGGTGATATTGCCAAGCAGTAAAAGCATGGATGCATATGCCATTGCTGAAAGGATCAGGAAAAGAGTGGAGGATCATATATTTAGATACAAGACCTTTAATATCAAGCTTACAATAAGCGGGGGAATATCCGAATATCCGAATCCTGCATCGAATGCCATGGAAATGGTAAGCTTTGCCGATAGGGCGATGTATTCAGGGGCGAAGGAAAAGGGAAGGAATAAAATAAAGATATATGATACCGGAATGTTGTAAAGTTTTTTAATAAACATGTTGAGGATTTAATATAATATAATAGCCTCGTAAACTGTTACTTATGCAATAAGCAATGGGGGAGTGCATTATGGGATAATATTTGTTACTGTTATGGCATTTTAAAATAAAAAATATTCATAATTTGGTAGGAGAATGATAACAATAAATTTCATATAGATTAAAGCTAAACCTATTCCAAGGTTTTGATACAGCAGCCCGGTAGGGGGTTATGGGTAGAATTCATCCCATGTGTTTTTGCTGTGTCTATGGCTGAAACAGAGGTGCTTAAAATGTATAGATTTATAAGGAAAGTTCTCCTGCTATCTACTATATTTACAATAATGTTTATATGCATTCTCCATGTTAAGTGGGCATATGCAGTATCTGAGCCTTCAGCGAAGGCTAAAGTGAAGATAGCAAGTACTGAAACGAAAAAGGTAAATTATAAAAAGAAATATAAGGTTGCATCAAGAAGCGGTTCAAGTCTTAGTACATTTAAAAATGTGGGTAATGTAATCGATTATGCATGTAAATATATAGGTGCCAGATATAAATACGGTACAGCGGGACCTGCTGCATTTGATTGTTCCGGGTTTATTATGTTCGTAATGGGAAATTACGGTATATCGCTTCCACATTCGGTATACAGCCAGAAAGATTATGGAAAGACTGTATCCAGGGGTGACCTGATGCCAGGTGATCTGGTTTATTTTACTACATCCGGCAATGGGAAGATATCCCATGTAGGTATATATATTGGAGATGGAAATTTTATACATGCATCTTTAAAGGGAGTAATGATAAGCAACTTGAGCCAGAGATATTATAGCAGCCGGTATGTTACGGCAAAAAGAATCATTAATTGAGGGGAGCAGTTTTTTGCTCTCTTTTTTATTTGGGAATATCAAATATAAAATATAATCCTTTTGCATGCGATTGCTGTTAAAAGAAAAAATCATATGATATAATTGGTAATAAATGTTATATTCAGTGCGGGGAGGTTGCACCATGAAATATATAAGATTTGAGTTTGAGGATAATGAATTTGCAAAACTCAATAGATATTTTATAAAAATGATCATTCCTTTTGTCATACTTGTAGTTTCGGCAGGGCTTTTATTATCCAAATTGATAATTATACCTGCCATGTCGGGATCTTCAGCTATAGATGATAAAAGCACAATAAAATATATGAAAGTCAAGCCGAAGAAGTTTTATACTCTTCAGATGGGTGCGTTTGAATCGGAACAGAATGTAAAACTATTTGCAGACAGACTGAGAAAAAAGGGAATACCTTCCTTTATAAATATGGAAATGAAGTATTACCACGTTACTACATGCGCGGATGAAAATAAAGCGTGGGTTACAAAAAGGTTACAATATTACAAATCTCTTGGATATAATAGTATAATTAAAAATATGTCCATTAATGTAAAGGATTTGCCGGAAGCTCTAAAAAATGACCAAAAATGTGCTCTGTTTTATAGCTTGCTTAAGGTTACCGGCGATTCCATAAGTATAAATCAAGATGCATTAAGAGATTATGAGTCTAAAAAGACGGATGATAGAATTCTGAAAAGTAAATTATATGCATCGTACAGCAATATTGCCAAAATATACAATGAATATAAAAAATCATCGACATCTTTAGACTTTAAAGAAATCGACAAGAAAGTAAATGATCAAATAAGCTTATTCAGTGAAATAGGCAAGAATGGGGGAGTGGTAGATAAAATAAATATTGATGAGAAAATGATGCAGATTATATATTATTACCGGGACATCGCTGATAAAGCTAACAGCCTGATTTAAATGTTTGTGCCGGTTTTAAAAAATATATATTATGTTATTAACTACGGCATGGTATTGTTTTTGCCTGCAGAATACAAAAAATACCATAAACCTTCAAATACTTGTATCATGCTTGATTAAATGATAAACTATTATGAGAAAATAAATAAAAAACCCAAATTTTTATTATTTGGAGAATAATTATCTTCTCAGGGGGTAGAATCAATGGTAGGGAAGGGCTATAAAAGTATAAGCAACCTGATAATATTATTGATTATTTGCGGAATAATAGGCAGCTTTGCAGGGGATCTTTTAAAGCCTTATATACCGGGGCTGCTTTCTAAAAATTTTAATATAGGTTTTGGCCCTTTGCCGATAAACTTAAAGATATTAAGTCTGACTCTTGGTTTTTCACTGAATTTGAACTTGTTTTCCATGATCGGACTGGTTATTGCATTGATTATATATTTCAGGCTTTAGGCAAGGTATATGGCTGCTTTAAAAGTAATATTGCATATAAGTTTTCAGGAAAAGCTGAATTTCAGGCTTTCCTGTATTCTAAAGCATTCAGGCATAGATATTTTTAAAATAGGTGTTAAGGATGAATAGTTTAAGGAATAGTTTAACAATCAAAGACATGCCTGCTTCGGAAAGGCCTCGCGAAAGGCTATCGAAGTATGGAGCTGATGTATTGTCAAATTCGGAATTGTTAGCCATAATATTAAGAACAGGAAGCAGAAATGTTTCAGCAATTGACCTGGCAAATAAGCTTTTGAAAGGTGAAGGCGGGTTAAGGCGCCTTTATGAGCTGAGTTTTGAAGAATTAAAGAGCATTGATGGCATCGGTAGCGCAAAAGCTTCGCAAATAAAGGCTTCACTTGAGCTTGGAAAACGCCTCAGGACTTTTAAGGATGATGTAAGCTTGTACATTAAATCTCCGGATGATATTGCAAGCATTGTGATGGAAGATATGCGTTATCTAAAGAAGGAATGCTTAAAACTTATAATGCTGAATACAAAAAACATGGTTATTTCTATCAAAGATGTTTCGATAGGAGGATTGAATTCTTCGATCGTACATCCAAGGGAAATATACATAGAGGCCATAAAGAGATCAAGCTCCTCGATTATAATATGCCATAATCATCCTTCAGGAGACCCATCTCCAAGTAATGAAGATATAAACGTCACGAAGAGAATATATGAGGCAGGAAAAATTATCGGGATAGAACTGCTGGATCATATTATAATAGGTGATGGAAAATATATAAGTTTAAAAGCAAAAAATATTATGTGATCGATAAAGCTGTTGGAAAGGGGATAAATTAATGAGCTTTTTAGGATTAGTAAAGGATATGGGGATAGATTTAGGTACTGCAAATACATTGATATATGTAAAGGGAAAGGGAATAGTGTTAAGGGAACCATCCGTGGTTGCGGTAAGGAATGATGCATCAAAGATGCCTCTTGCGGTTGGTGATGATGCCAAGCAGATGATAGGAAGAACACCTGGGAATATAGTTGCGATAAGGCCGCTTAAGGATGGTGTTATCGCTGATTTTGATATTACACAGACCATGATGAAATATTTCATACGAAAGGCATTCAGCAAAGGGACTTTCACAAGGCCGAGAATAGTCGTATGCTATCCTTCCGGAGTGACTCAGGTTGAAAGGAATGCAATTGAAGAAGCTACCTACCAGGCCGGTGCAAAGCATGTATATTTGCTTCCGGAGCCTATGGCGGCTGCAATTGGTGCAGGTCTTCCGGTTGAAGAACCTACGGGAAGCATGGTCGTCGATATCGGCGGAGGCACTACCGATGTCGCGGTAATATCACTGGGAGGAATTGTAACCAGCAAAGCTTTGCGTATTGCAGGAGATGAAATGGATCAGGCAATAGTTTCATATATTAAAAGGCAGTACAGCCTGATGATAGGCGAAAGGACTGCAGAGGAGATAAAGATAGAGATAGGTTCCGCATTTGAGACAGATGCTGAAAAAACCAAAGAGATAAGAGGAAGGGATCTTGTTACAGGACTTCCAAAACTTTTGGTTATAACTTCATCGGAAATAAGGGAAGCTTTAAGCGAACCTGTAAACGCTATAATCGATGCGATAAAGTCCACACTTGAAAAAACACCTCCCGAGCTTGCAGCGGATATCATGGATAAGGGTATAATGCTGACAGGGGGAGGAGCTTTGCTCAACGGGTTAGACAAACTTATCAATAAGGAGACGCAGATGCCTGTAAATATTGCGGAAGAGCCGCTGGACTGCGTTGCGATAGGTGCAGGGAAGGCGCTAGAAAATATTGACAGGCTGGGTACTATAAGTTCTTTATCTTTAACAAAAAAGAACAGGTAGAAAGCGGGTGTATGTATGCGCCGGATTCTACAGAACAGATTGCTTACCATAGTAATCGTACTTAGTTTGATATTTGTTGTTTTTATCGGACTTACCGCCACAAGAAGCGACAGGGCGGGCATATTTGAAGGTGTCGTGGGAGATGTGCTGAATCCCGTACAAAAGTATCTGTACATGGGCGGTCAGCGGATCAATAATTTTTTTGAATTTATTGTGAATATTTCTTCAATCAGCAAAGAAAATGAAAGCTTGAAGAAAAAGGTAACAGAGCTTCAAAATTCAATGGCTGATTATGAAACTATGAAGACCGAGAACCAGAAATTTAAAGATATGTTAAAATTCAGGGACGAAAATAAATCGTACTCTACGGTTGCCGCAAATGTTATAGGAAAGGGATCCGGTAACTGGTTTGATATAATCATAATAAATAAGGGAACCAACCAGGGTATAAAGAAATATTATCCGGTAGTCGCAGCCCAGGGGCTTGTTGGACAAGTTACTAAAACAGGGCCCAACTGGTCAGAAGTTATGTCTATAGTCAATGAAAGCAGCAGGATCAGGGCGTCCTTAAGCAGGACGGATGAACAGGGTATAATACAGGGTATGTCAGCTGTAAACGGTGAAAAAAATTGCAAAATAATGTACCTGAAAAGCGATTCCGATATTAAGAAAGGGGATTCTGTCGTCACTTCAGGCATGAGCAAGTTTTTCCCCAAAAATATAATGATAGGTACAATTGAAGATGTAAGCGACGATAGCAATGAATTTGCAAAATCTGCCATAATAAAACCCAGCGTCGATTTTACAAAGATCAGGGAGGTATTTGTTGTGACGAATTCGATCAGCAAGGACGATTATCCCGATGAGGCGACTATAAAATGAAAAGGTTTGTTATACCGTTGATAATATTGATGCTCGTAGGAATACAGAATAGTTTGTTCGAGAATATACGCATATTGGGGGTAAAGCCTGATATCGCTTTAACATTTGTTATATGTTATACGCTTGTAAGGGGCAACCCGGAAGGTACTGTGGCCGGTATATTATGCGGCTTATTCGAGGATATTTTTTTTGCAGGTGCCTTTGGAATAAATTCCATTGGATGCATGATTACTACATATCTAATCGGAAGTATGGAAGGCAACCTCTATAAGGATAATATATTTATTCCAGGCATATTTACACTCATTGGAAGCATACTAAAAGAATGTATCGTCATGCTCATGCTGTATCTTACAAGAAACAATATCGTATTGTATAGTGCTTTAACAAAGATAATAATACCTGAAGCCATATATAATATGATAATTGTCGTACTGTTTTTTAAATTTGCGGCTAAAATAAGCAGCAGGTACTATATAATGAAGCCCGGCAATTTTATTTCCTGAGAAGGTGTATATTTATGGAGAAAAAGAAATATTTTACGAGGTATACAGCTTTATCTATAATACTCATCGTTATGTTTTCGGCTCTGTGCTTCAAGCTGGCTGACTTGCAGATTGTGCATGGAGATGAGTTCTTGAAGCAAGCGCAGGATAAAAGCATAAGGGAAATTCCATATGAAGCTCCAAGAGGCGAGATAATCGACAGAAACGGTTACAAGTTTGCAACGAATGTCCAGAGTTACACGATATTTATGATGAAACCTGAAGATGACAATAAAGATGCCGGATCAAAGAAGGAATCCGGCTTGAATGCTGCAATCAAAAATATGCTCGGCGCTTCAAACAAAGAAGCAACACAATCGGATGATAGCGGTAAACCAGAGTTAAATGATGTAATCGAAAGGCTGCTGGATATTTTAAACAAAGACAAAGAAAAGATAAATGATGATTTCCGCATTATATTAAAAACCGACGGCAGCGGTAAGACATATTTTGATTTCAATTTTAATAGTACTGATGAAAAGGAAAGAGAAAAATCCGCAAATGATTGGATTAAAAAAAATATAGCTGATGAAAAAGTGAGCGAGAGCCTTACGGATGGGAAGATAAAAATGACTCTGCAGCAGAAGGCTGAAAAGGCTTTCAATGAGTTGGTAGATGAATTTGATGTAAAGCCTAAGGATAAAAACCACCAGAACTTGAATTTTAAAAGGCAGATGGTGGTTGTGAATCAGATGATAAAAGACATGGGCTATCAGATGTATAAACCTGTTGAGATAGCATATGTAAGCCAGAGTACAGCATTTGAAATAATGGAGAAAAGTTTGTATCTTCCAGGTGTCGATTACAGGCTCAAGCCTTTGAGGACATATCCTTACGGTGAACTGGCATCCCTTATAGTGGGGAGCCTGAGGAAGATTCCCGCAGAAAAGTCCGATGAATATAAAGCTAAGGAATATGATATCAATTCGGATTTGATAGGAAGGGATGGAATCGAATCCGCTGAAGAAGATAAATTAAGAGGAACGAAGGGTAACAAGAGGGTAAGGGTCGATGCAAAAGGAAGAGTAACTGAGGAATTTCCAGTAAAGGATTCTATTCCGGGAAAGAACGTTATGCTTACAATAGATAAAAATCTGCAGCAGGTTGCGGAGAATTCCCTTGATAATGTGATGAAAGATCTCAGAACCGGTCAGGGCGGCCTCGATAAAAAGAAATATCCAAATGCTACAAGGGGCGCTGCCGTAGTCCTGGATGTAAAAACAGGCGAAGTCCTCGCAATGGCAAGCAGACCCGGCGGATACAACCCCAATGATATGGCAGCCAACGGAAGCATAAATCAGAGCCTTTGGAAAAAGCTTTCGGGCGATAAAAGCCTCTATCCGGATATTAAAGATCCGGAGAGAATTCCAAAGCCGATGTTTAATTACGCAACCCAGGGAGCCGTGCCTCCAGGGTCGACATTCAAGATGATATCTGCCATAACGGGTCTTGAAACAGGGCAGATAACGCCTTATACGCGAATCAACTGCGTAGGGCAATACAGGGTTGTCAAAAACTTTACAGGCAACTGCTGGATATGGAATTATCATCCCGGAAGAGGGCATGGATGGCAGGTGCTGCGTACCGCTCTGGAAAACTCATGCAACTATTTTTTCTTTGATGTCGGACGGCGTGTAGGACTGGACAATTTGGCAAAATATGCAAAATTGTTCGGGCTTTCAAATGATCCGACAGGCATAGAGATCGCTGAAAGGCCGGGCAATGTTTCAAACGTCGAAACCGCAAAGGAAAAAGCCGTTGCCGTATCATTAAACGGCATACTGAGGGATATATGCGAGCCTAATTATGATCCAAAAATAGGAAAGTTTAATCCTACGCCGGAGCAAAAAACATTGATTGAGAACATGCTCAAAAACAATGACAGAAGCTATTCAAAGCTTAAGGATGCCGGAATAACCAGTGCAAAGATGAGAGACAGGATAATCCAGGGCGTCATTGCGGCTTATCATGATTATAATAACCAGTGGCTTGCACTTAATGCTGCAATTGGCCAGGGAGACGATTATTTTACGCCGCTGCAGATGGCAAATTATGTAGCGACTATTGCAAACGGAGGGGTGAGATTAAAGCCTCATCTTGTAAAGCAGATATTGAGCCAGAATGGTGAGGTATTAGATAGCGTCAAGCCGGAAGTCATGGAAAAAATAAATCTTAAGCCTTCTACTCTGCCGGCGGTTATAGCAGGCATGAATGCTGTTACCGGCGGGGAAACCGGTACTGCTGTTTCTGCATTTAAAAATTTCCCAATACAAACTGCAGGCAAAACAGGAACGGCGCAGGCAACAGGGAAAAGAGACGATTATTCATGGTTTGTAGGATTTGCCCCAGCCGACAATCCACAGATCGCCGTGGCGGTTACAATACACGAAGGCGGCGGACATGGAGGGGCAAATGTCGCAAGGGATATTTACGAATATTACTTCAAATTGAATACAGGCAATCAGGCTGCAAAGCAGACAACATCGCATGCAGCCACAAATTAAACCCGCACAGGGTTTATTTTTTTCGCTTTTTTGCAGGAATTATAGAATTTATGAAGAAAATTTATAGGTATACAATGGAGGTATCAGGATGAAAGAGCAAAATATATTGTTTAAAGGCACTAAAGATGGCGTTACGGTTGTAGTAAATGATGATACTGATTATGAATTAATAAAAAAGGCAATCGACAGCAAAGTGCGTATTTCGAAAAACTTTTTTAAAAACGGCAGATTATTTATTGATTTTTCAAATACTCATATTGATAAAATTGTTCAGAATAAGATTCAGGAACAAATTTTTGATGATTTTCAAATCACAATGGAAAAAGTGGAGAAGACGAAAGGCAGAATGTTTACCGGTATTTACGAAGGAAAGACGAAGTTTTTAAGCAGTACTATTCGTTCAGGCCAGCATATCGAATACGAAGGCAATATTGTAGTGATAGGCGATATAAATGCAGGAGGTCAAATTACGGCAGAAGGGAACATAATCGTGCTGGGCTCATTGAGAGGTGTGGTACATGCAGGGTCATCAGGGAACACAAAAGCAGTTGTGGCTGCGTTTTCTCTCCAGCCTACGCAGCTTCGGATAGCCGATGTCTTTTCAAGGGCGCCTGATGGAAAGGCGCAAAAACCTAAGTGCCCAGAACTTGCAAGGGTTAAGGATGGCTGTATCGTTATAGAGCCATATGCACCAAATAAATTTTTTGATTAAAAATTTTTTAAAGTTTTCGAAAAAGGTATGGAGGGATATAAATGGGTGTTGCTTATGTAATAACTTCCGGTAAGGGCGGAGTTGGAAAAACAACAACAACTGCAAATGTCGGTACGGCTCTTGCAAAGTTGGGCAAAAAAGTTGCAATTGTTGATGCTGATACAGGACTTAGGAATCTCGATGTGGTTATGGGTCTTGAGAACAGGATAGTTTACGACCTTGTAGATGTAGTGGATGGAATTTGCAGATTGAAACAGGCTCTTATAAGAGACAAAAGGTTTGAAGGGTTGTATCTTTTGCCTACGGCTCAAACAAAAGAAAAGACAGCTGTAAGACCCGAGGAGATGCAGAAAATATGCAATGAACTAAAAGAGGGGTTTGAGTTTGTTTTGATAGATTGCCCGGCGGGGATTGAAAGAGGTTTCGAAAATGCTATTGCAGGGGCGGATAAAGCAATCGTAGTTACTGTTCCCGAAGTGTCAGCTGTAAGAGATGCCGACAGGATAATAGGAAAATTGGAGTCTAAGGGTATGACGGACCATGAGCTCATAATAAACAGAATCAAGATTGATATGGCAAAGCGTGGGGATATGTTAAACATAGATGATATGATAGATATTTTATCCATAAAACTTTTGGGAGTTGTGCCCGATGACGAAAAAATAATCATATCGACAAACAGGGGAGAACCTGTCGTGAACGATGAGAGTTCACAGGCCGGAAGGGCATACAGAAATATCGCAAGAAGGCTGAATGGTGAAGATGTGCCTTTTATGCATATCGAATCCGAAAGAAGCTTTAAAAGTTTCATAAAGAAAGTATTCAATATAAAATAAGGGGGAAAAGATATGGACGTATTTAAATCCTTGTATAAGTATGGAAATGGCAGCAAAGACGTGGCCAAAGAGCGCCTCAAGCTGATATTGATACATGACAGAGCTAATATACCCCCGCAGTTTTTGAGTATGATAAAGGGAGACCTTATAAAAGTCATATCCGATTATGCTGAAATCGATGAAGAAGGCATTGAAATAACCATAAATACCGGCGGGGAGGGCGGGAGAAAAAGCAGTGTGTCCTCTCTTGTGGCAAGCATCCCTATAAAGAAGGTAAAGAGCATAGGAAAATAGATAGCGATTTAAAGATAGATTATGTTATTTTGAACACTCATTCGTCGTTCAAAATAACATAAGTTCATATTACGAATCGAAGGTCTTTTAATTTGGCTGTAGATGGGAGATATTATTTATGCTATAATTTTATGTGTATTTTATTCGCTTTTAAGGGGTGTTTGGCTTGAAATTCAATAAAAAACTTATTAAGGACTTTGATTTTGGGCTTCTGATAAATGTTCTTCTTATATGCGTCGAAGGTATTATTGCCATAAGCAGTGCAACCAAGGCTTTTAACGGCGGGAGCATGAAGTTTTTTATTCTTCAGATTATATGGATAATCCTCGGCTTGGCTGTCATGGCTGTAATTGTGTCCATCGATTATAATACCATTAAAATGTATTATAAATTTATTTATATTGCAAATGTCGCTTTGCTTTTATTGCTGGTTGTTCTTAATAAGGTTACCAATGGTGAAATCGGAGGAGAAACAAATGGCGCAGTAAGCTGGTTCAGTATAGGCACTTTTGGGCTGCAGCCGTCTGAATTCATGAAAATATCGCTCATTATAGTCTTTGCCAAAAAAATTGAAGACTTTGAAGGCAATGTAAATAATATTAAAAACCTATCCATACTTTTTCTGTATGCTGCGATACCTCTCGGATTGATTGCAGCGCAGCCTGACTTAGGTACGGATATGGTTCTGGCAGCTATAATAATCGGAATGCTTTTTATGGCAGGCCTTGACCTCAGGATAATTTTTGGAGGCCTGCTTACAGGGGCAGCCAGTATATATGCAATTTGGAATTATACTAAATTGATAAGTGAGGAGCAGAAGGGAAGGATAGTTTCGTTTCTTCATCCTGAGCTTGATCCCTTGGGTACGAATTATCAGCCCAATGAGTCCAAAATAGCGGTAGGCTCTGGGCAGATCTTTGGGATGGGATTTGGAAATGGGTTGCAAAGCGGTGGGGATTATGTTTCATATGCATATTCAGACTTTATATTTTCAGTGATAGCTGAGGATTTCGGATTCATCGGGTCCGTAATCGTGATAGTCGTGTATATATCCTTGATTTTCAAGTGTATCGGCATATCCAGAATTGCAAAGGACAAATTCGGCCGGATGCTGGTGATCGGCGTTGCTTCCATGTTTATATTCCAAGTATTTCAGTGCATAGGCATGGCCATCGGCATTATGCCTATTACCGGGATTACTCTCCCGTTTATAAGCTATGGGGGGAGTTCGATGTTGACAAACATGATAGCTATAGGGTTAGTGCTCAATGTGGGGATGAGAAGGCATAAGATTAATTTCTAGGAGGAGATTTATGAATATAGCGTTTATTGCACATGACAAAAAAAAGGACGACATGATTAATTTTGTTATGAAATATAAGGAAATAATTAAAAAACATAAGTTGTTTGCCACAGGCACGACAGGCAAACTCATAAGTGAGATAGTCGGCCTTGACGTCCACAGGTTTCTGTCAGGTCCACTTGGCGGCGATCAGCAGATAGGAGGGGAAGTAGCTGCAGGTAATATAGATATGGTATTTTTCCTGCGGGATCCTCTGACGGCTCAACCTCATGAACCCGATGTCACAGCGCTTCTTCGCATATGCGATGTCCACAGTGTTCCCCTTGCGACAAACATGGGTACTGCCAAAATACTGATCAATTCCTTAAAATGACGATGATTTTTCGTCGTTTTTTTATTTTTATATAATAAAAATTCACCCCCTAAAATATAAATATATAAAGCACACTGGGGGTGATACTTTGAGAGAGATAGAAAGAAACTACAGTATAAGAAAAAGCGACTACTTAAGCCGCTATTCCTCAAGGTATGGTAAAAGAGGAGTAAAAAGAATAGATAAAAAGACTATAGAAAAAATTATCAACCAATTTATTGTTTCTGCAGTTATTGCACTTGTTATAATCATCATTTCCAACATAAAAACGCCGTTTATAACTGATTTTATTAAAAATGTAAAATGGGTTGCACATGAAGACTATGATTTCAAAGGGCAGTTTAGTGTATTCTTTCAGAAAACTATTCCCGGATTAACTGAAAATGTAAAGAAAATCCCTGACAGCATACTCGGCAAAAACAGCTCCGTAAATACTTCATCTGATAATATGATGATCATTCCCGTAGATGGAGAAATAACATCGGCCTTTGGCATAAGGAATAACCCTGTTGAGCCAGGGAGCAGCGAAATGCATGGAGGAATAGATATCGCCGCATCCGATGGCACGCCGATAAAAGCTGCTATGGGCGGTACCGTCGAAAATGTGGGAGAGGATAAATCGCTGGGAAGAATGGTAAAGATAAAGCATGATGGAGGATTGGAAACAGTATATGGCCACTGCTCGGAGATACTGGTGAATAAGGGGCAAAGCGTTAAGCAGGGCGATATAATAGCAAAGGTTGGCCATACAGGTAATGTAACGGGGCCTCATGTTCACTTTGAAGTGATAAAGGATGGTACAAAAATAGATCCTCTTAATGAGATAAGAAACACTGCAGAGCTTAAATAATTGGGGGTTTTTAAATAGTTGCAGGGTAAATTTAAGATCAATAAGTACTTTATTCTGGCACTTCTGGTGTTTATTATCGCAGGATTCTATAAGGATATGCTGCTTTTATTTTTGTTTGTCATCCTTCATGAGCTATGCCATGTACTAGCGGCATATTTGTGCGGTGTTAAAATAAAAAATATTGAAATTTTCCCATTCGGCGGAGTCGCGAGAATAGACGACCTTGACTATATAGGCATATGTAAAGAGATAATCATAACAATGGCCGGACCTTTATTTAATATCGCTTTAGCCGTTGTCTTATTCATGTTATATAAAGCGGGAGCAATGGCAAAAATGCCTGTTGACATGATAAATATCAACTTGATGATCGCGCTATTTAACTTGTTTCCCGGATTGCCCCTCGATGGAGGCAAGATTTTCAGGGCGGTGCTCAGCTTACGCATTGGTTTCAAAAAAGCCACAAATATAGCCGCGTATTCCGGAAAGATTATTTCGGTTATCATATTTATATTTGGGATTTACGAGATATTTCGCGGCGTGTTCAACATATGGCTTCTGATTGTGCCATTTTTTTTGTTTATTTTAGCAAATAATGAAAAGAATATGGTAATGTTTATGATAATAAAAAACTTATTAAACAAAAAAAAACATTTGAAGACAAAAGGGATGATGGAAACAATGGTTATGTGCGCTCATGAAAATACAAGCATAAGCGATATCCTGAAAAGCTTTGATGTTGACAAATATCATATAGTGATCGTTTTGGGGGAGGATATGAATATCAAAGCCGTATTGACAGAATCACAGATTTTTAATAATCTAACAATGGAGGATAAGGGCTTTACAATAGGTGACATAAGTGAAAAAATCAAGTGAGATATGAAGTTTAAGAATACACGAATTATCTTAAGAAGATTAACTTCAGGAGGAAAGTAATGGGAGTAAATTTATCGGATGAAATGCTTTATAATGTATCAAAACCCGAGAGATATATCGGCAACGAAATGAACAGCGTGCATAAAAATCCAGATGGAATAGATGTAAGATTTGCATTTTGTTTTCCAGATATATATGAAGTCGGGATGTCCCATCTTGGAATGAAGATACTGTATCATATGCTGAACGAAAGAGAAGATACGTATTGTGAGAGAGTTTTTGCCCCGTGGACCGACATGGAAGATGAGATGAGAAAGAGGAATATTCCCCTGTTTGCAATAGAATCAAGGGACGAGATAAAAAAATTCGATTTCGTAGGATTTACCCTGCAGTATGAGATGAGTTATACAAATATTGTCAACATGCTGAACCTTGCAGGATTACCTTTGCGCAGCAAGGATAGAGAAGACGGGCCTTTTATAATATGCGGAGGGCCGTGCGCTTATAACCCCGAGCCATTATATGAAATTGCAGACATATTTGTAATAGGTGAGGGTGAAGAAGTGCTTGATGAGATAATAGACGCATATATAAAGTGGAAGCGTTCCAAAAATGACAGGATACAATTTTTAGAATCGATAGCAAACATAAGAGGTGTTTACATACCTTCTTTTTATGATGTGGAATACAATGAAGACGGGACGATCAAAAATTTTTACCCTGTAGACGAAAAATATCCGAAAACGATACAAAAAAGAATCATAAAAAATCTTGACAGCGCATACTTCCCCGATAAAATAATAGTCCCATACATGGATATCGTTCATGACAGGATAATGCTGGAAGTATTCAGGGGATGCACAAGAGGATGCAGGTTTTGTCAGGCAGGAATGGTATACAGACCGGTAAGGGAGAAAACCAGGGAAAATTTGCTAAAGCAGGCACAAAAGTTGATAGAAAACACAGGATATGAGGAGATTTCCCTGTCATCTTTAAGCATCTGTGACTATTCCGATATAGAAAATTTGGTAATGGATTTGATCGAAGAACATGAAAAGGATAAGGTGGGTGTATCGCTTCCATCCCTTAGAATAGATTCATTTTCAGTAGATCTTATAAATGAAATACAAAAGGTAAGGAAAACAGGACTTACATTTGCCCCTGAGGCTGGAACCCAGAGGATGAGGGATGTTATAAACAAGGGTGTTACCGAGGATGATCTCATAAGATCAGTAACATCTGCGTTTAGTTCGGGGTGGAGCAACATCAAGCTTTATTTCATGATCGGCCTTCCAACCGAAGGAATGGATGATATAGATGGAATTGCAAATATGGCGTATAAGGTAAAGGATGCTTACTACAGTGTGCCAAGGGAGAAAAGAAAAGGCGGTTTGAATATTACCGTAAGCACTTCTTCTTTTGTGCCTAAACCATTCACGCCATTTCAATGGGATGCACAGGATTCGATGGAATTATTAAACGAAAAGCAGAACTTTTTAAAGAAAAGGATAAGGGATAGGCATATAAAATATAACTGGCACGAACCTGAGGTAAGCATGCTGGAGGCAGTGTTTGCAAGAGGGGATAGGAGGCTTTCAAATGTTTTGATAAGCGCTTATAAAAAAGGCTGCAAATTTGACGGATGGGCAGACCATTTTAATTTTGATTTGTGGATGGAAGCCTTCAAGGAAAATAATATCGATCCGGCTTTTTACGCAAACAGAAAAAGAAACTATGATGAAATTCTGCCATGGGATCATATAGATATAGGCGTAAAAAAAGAATATCTCATGAATGAGAGGGAGAAAGCAATGAGAGGCGAACTTACTCGGGATTGCAGGGCTGGTTGCACAAATTGTGGCGTCATGGATCTATTTGGCAAGGGGGTATGTTTTAATGGCTCGGTACATAATAAAGTTCTGTAAGGGAGAAGAAGTAGAATTCATATCGCATTTGGACCTTATGAGATGCATGCAGAGAGCTTTGCGCAGGGCTAAAGTAGATGTTTCATATACAAAGGGCTTTAACCCTCATGCTCAGCTTTCCTTTGCGACGCCTCTTCCTGTTGGAATATCAAGCAGATGTGAATATATGAGCATAAAAACCGATGGGGAAATAGATGCTGAAAAGTTGGTATCCAGGCTAAACCGCGCTCTTCCACAGGGATTGGAAATTATAAGCGCAGCAGAGGTGGATGATAATTATCCATCTCTTATGTCAAAAGTCAGGGCCGCTTTGTATGAAATAGCATTAACAGGTGTTGACAGGGAGAAATTCACTGATGATATATTTGATCTGCTTATGAAGGAGCCTTCGGTAGAGGTAACAAAAAAGAGCAAGAACGGTGAAAAATTGATCGACATAAAAGGCATGATCCTGAATATCAAACTCGAACGCGTAGATAATGACGAAATAATATTTGAAGCATTATTATCGTCTGGAATCAACAATAACTTGAATCCCATACTGTTAACGGATGCCTTAAGATCGCATATTGAAAGCCTTGGGGATTCAAAAATAAAATATATCTTAAAGCTTGAAACATTAATGGGAGGCGATCATTAAATTTAGCGGAAAGTCTCAAGGCTGCTGGCCTTAGAACTTACAAAACTTGAATCTGGCGAATGAGTGTTCAAAATAACATAAGCTCATATTGCGAATTGAATGTTTTTTCATATTATGTTGAAAGTGCAAGTAAATAAATGTAATATTAACATATGGCTATACTTTTCTTATTTAAAGAATATTATTATAATTTCCAAGCTGCAAGGCTCGTGCCGTAATATTTTTTGAATATATAGCTTATGCCTCAAAATATAATAATTTTTATTTTAGAAGGAGAAGATATTATGAATTTTTTAAAATCCCATAAATCTTCAATGGTTTTGTTGTTATCCGTTGTAATAGGTGGAATCATCGGTGTTATATTTGGTGCTTCGGCAAAAGTTCTCGAACCCTTAGGTACTCTTTTTATTAATCTGATGTTGGTTCTAATTGTGCCTCTGGTATTTTTCAGCATCTCTTCAGCGATATCCAATATGAATGAAATAAGGCGTTTCGGCAGAATCGTAATAACTATTGTCATAATATTTATATGTACATCTCTGATCGCTTCTATGCTCGGGCTTGCCGGTGTCTATGCATTCAATCCTACGAGTGGAATCAGTGCGGAGAATGTAAAAAAAATACTTTCGATTTCAGGCGGACAGATTCAAAAGTCCGAACAGGTCGGCGTTCTTCAACAGATTGTAAATACCATCACTGTATCTGATTTCGTGTCGCTGTTTTCGAGGACAAATATGCTCCAGCTTATTATATTTTCCGTTTTATTTGGGATAGGTACGATTATGGCTGGAGAAAAGGGCAGGGTAATATCGAATTTTCTGGAGGCCGGAACTGAAGTTATAATGAAGATTATAAAAATAATCATGTACTATGCCCCGATAGGAATCGCATGTTATTTTGCTTCGGTTGTCGGACAGCTTGGCGCGCAACTATTAGAAGGATATTTGAAAACATTTATATTATATATAGTACTTTCCGCAGTTTATTATTTTGGCTTTTTCACCCTTTACTCTTTTGTATCAGCCGGCAAAAACGGTATCAGGATTTTCTGGAAAAACTGTATAGTGCCATCAGCCACTGCTATTGCAACTTGTTCCAGTGCGGCATGTATTCCAGTCAATTTGGAAGCTGTAAAAAATATGGGTATAAAAGATGATATATGTGATACGGTAATCCCGATTGGTACAAATGTACATAAAGATGGTTCTGCTCTTGCAGGTGTCTTAAAGATAGTATTTCTATTTGGGATTACAGGAAGAAGCATAACAGGGTTTAGCACCGTATTAGGTATAATTATGATAGCATTTTTGTCCGGCACTGTAATGGGAGCCATCCCTAATGGCGGGCTTATCGGAGAGATGCTCATTTTAAATATATATGGATTCCCTTCGTCATATCTTCCGATTATTGCAGTTATAAGCACCATTACCGACGCCCCTGCAACCTTGTTAAATGCGATAGGCAATACTGTTTGCACGATGTTGACATCACGCTTTATAGAGGGTAGGAACTGGATGAAAAACAAACTAAGCAAGACACAGAATCTTACCATTATAAAATAAAAAAGCCCAAGTAAATTCACATATTTTTTAAGCCCTGCAGCTTGGGTGATTGGTTAGGAGAAATTTATGAATAAAAAGGATAAAAAATTATATATGATAGGCAATGCACATATCGACCCTGCATGGCTGTGGCAGTGGCAGGAGGGATTTAATGAGGTAAAGGCCACATTCCGTTCAGCTCTTGACAGGATGAAGGAATATCCGGATTTTATCTTTACAGGCAGTTCCGCGGCATATTATAAATGGGTTGAAGACAATGCGCCTGAAATGTTTGAAGAAATAAAAGAAAGGGTCAAAGAGGGACGCTGGGTGATAGTCGGAGGATGGTGGATAGAGCCCGACTGTAATGCACCATGCGGTGAGTCCTTTGTCCGCCAGGGGCTTTATGGCCAGATGTATTTCAATGAAAAATTTCATGTAACCGCACATACGGGATATAATGTAGACAGTTTTGGACATAATGGGATGCTGCCTCAAATTCTTAAAAAATGCGGTATGGATAATTATGTATTCATGCGTCCGGGCCGCCATGAAAAAAGCCTGCCTGGAATCATATTTAGATGGGAGTCGTCTGATGGTTCAAGTGTAAACGCATTCAGAATACCCTTTGAATACCTTACATGGCCGAAAGGAATTACTTCGCACGTAGAGCGATGTGAAGGTGAAATCAAAGATATAGATACGGGAATCATGTGCTTTTATGGAGTAGGAAACCATGGCGGAGGGCCTACAAGGCAGAATATAGAAAGCATTCACGAATTGAATGAAAATCCGGATTATCCGTCACTTATCATGGCATCTCCGGATATGTACTTTGAAGATATCAAAAAAAGTGATATAAAGCTTCCGGTAGTTCATGGTGAATTGTTTCATCATTCGAGCGGTTGTTACAGTGCGAACTCCGAAATAAAGAGGCTTAACCGAAGGGCAGAAAACCGTCTTATCGAAGCAGAAAAGTTTTCGACCGTATCCAATATACTTACCGGTCAGAGATATCCTCTTGAAGAATACCGCTTGGTATGGGAAAATGTATTGTTCAACCAGTTTCACGATATACTATCTGGTACAAGCATAGAGCCTGTATATGAAGATGCGAGGGAATCTTATGGGTATTCACTCCATACTGCGGCAGTTTATATGAATTATGCGCTGCAGGCTGTATCATGGAATATAAATATACCTGTTGAAGATGGAATGAAACCGATTGTCGTGTTCAACCCGCATAGCTTTTCGTTAAAAGCGGAGATTGAAATGGAATCTTCATTTATCAAAAAGGAATTTGCGCTTGTAGATGACCATGGCGTGGAAATACCGATGCAGATTATACAGTCGAAGGCTGCGGCATCGGGGCGATGCCGTATATGCTTTATTGCAGATTTGCCTCCTATGGGATACAGGACATATAGATTGGTTAAAAAGGATAATATTAAGGAGTTTGTTCCCTTGAATTCTACTGATACCGCTTTTGAAAATGATTTTTTCAGAGTTGAATTTGATGGCTCTACGGGATATATAAAATCATTTATTAAAAAAGACAGCAAAAGTGAAATTTTCGAGGGCGATGCCGCGGTTCCTGTTGTAATAAATGATAAAAGCGATACATGGTCTCATGGAGTAAGACGTTTCAAAAGTGTTGCAGGATATTTTAAAGCCGTAAAAGTTCATCTTGTGGAGAACGGCCCTGTAAAATCGGTTATCAGGGTTGAGAGCGAATATGGCAAGTCCAGAATAATGCAGGATTTTATCATCTACAGGGAATTAGACTTTATTGAAGTTAAAACAACCGTTGACTGGCATGAAAAGTTTTGCATGCTGAAAATTAAATTTCCGGTTAATCTTAATTACTGCCGTGGAAGCTATGAGATCCCCTATGGATTTGCAGAAAGAGAACCGGACGGGGAGGAGTACCCTATGCAGAGCTGGATTGATTTTGAAGGGTCAACTCCCGGAAACTCGAATATAATAGGAATTTCGATATTGAATGATGGGAAATACAGTTATGATGCGGAAAACAAAGTTGTGAGCCTTACGGTCCTGAGAAGTCCCATATATGCGAACCATGCACCTTTCGTGCCTGATGAAAATCTGAAATATACATTTATGGATCAGGGAGTTCAAAAATTTGCATATGCACTTTATCCGCACAACGGAAGCTGGGAAAACGCTGAAACAGTCAAACGTGCCCTCAGCATGAATCAGAAACCCATAGCGCTGTTTGAAACCTATCACAAAGGAAGACTTAAAGAGGCAGCCTCGTTTATCAGCATTTCCGCTCCCAATGTCGTAGTGGGCGCCATGAAGCAGGCGGAGGATGGAAGCAAAGATATAATATTGCGTATGTATGAAACGGCCAAAAAAAATACTTATGCAACTATCGAACTTCCTCTTTTAGATAGAAAAATAGATGTAAAGTTTGCCAAATGTGAGATAAAGACACTGCGCATACCGCGTGATGCATCATCAGAAGTTATAGAGACGAATATGCTTGAGACACGTGAAAATGGAGATAAATAATATGAAAATATTAAAAAGGGTTTATTACATGCCGATGGCTTGCAGGTCATAATGATTGCCGGATAAACCGCAGAAAAACAGGAGGATAGATACATGAAATATATTGTTGGATTCGATGTAGGCGGTACAAAATGTGCAGTAAACTTAGCATCTGTGAACAATGGCATAAAACTTATAGATAAGATAGCATTCCCAACATATGCCGACAGGGGATATGAACAGACTAAGGACAAGCTTTTTAGTACGGCGTGGGAATTATTGAAAAAGAATAAAATTAAAATTAATGATTTAAAAGCCATGGGAGTAAGCTGTGGAGGACCCCTTGACAGCAGGCGGGGACTTGTACTTTCCCCTCCGAATCTTCCAGGATGGGATGATATACCGTTTGCAAGGCTTATAACAGAAGAATTCAAGGTACCGGCATATATCCAAAACGATGCAAACGCATGTGCTTTAGTGGAGTGGAAATTGGGAGCAGGACGCGGTACGCAGAACATGATATTTTTGACAATGGGCACGGGATTCGGAGCTGGTATAATATCGGAGGGCGTTCTTGTAAGAGGTCAGAGCGATATGGGTGGTGAAGTCGGACATGTTCGTCTTGAAGATGAAGGGCCTGTCGGATTTGGAAAGGCAGGTTCGATAGAGGGATTTTGCAGCGGAGGCGGGATTGGCCGTTTAGCACGGCAAATGACAAGGCGGATGGTAGATTCGGGAATCACTCCTGCATGGCTCAAAGATGGAATAAAAATCGAGGAAATAAATGCGAAGATAATCGCGCAGTATGCAAATAACGGGGATCAAAATGCCAAAAGAATATTTGATTTTGTCGGAGAAAAGCTTGGGAAGGCCTTGAGCATTCTTATAGATATACTAAATCCGGAGAAGATCGTAATCGGCAGTATATTTGTAAGATGCGAAAATTTGCTGCGTGAATCCATGGAAAGGGCAATAGGTAGGGAGGCGCTTGTGCATTCAAGAAAGGTTGTCAGTGTCGTTCCAGCCCAAACCGGTGAGAAATTAGGAGACTTAGCGAGCATTATGGCGGCATGCTATAGAATGGGCATCGATCCTGTTCCCATTCCTGAAGAAGGCGATAAAAATATTCTATTTCATTATAACAGGTTATTTGAGCGTTATCCGGAGCTTGTCCTATTGAAAAAGAATATAATGGATGCATATAATGCCTTGCAGAGAACATATAGAAATAAAGGCAAAGTGCTGATATGCGGAAACGGAGGAAGCGCTGCGGATTCGGAACATATTGTAGGGGAGCTTATGAAAGGTTTTTATAAAAAGCGTCCCCTTGATTACAGGATGTCAGGCATAATAGGGGAGGAAAGCAAGCATCTTCAAGGGACTCTTGCTGCGATCGCCCTTACGGGACATACTGCACTTTCAACTGCATTCATGAACGATGTTGATCCTGAAATGGTTTTTGCACAGCAGGTCTATGGATATGGACGCAGGGGTGATGCTTTTTTAGGCATCAGCACATCGGGAAATTCTCAAAACGTTGTCAAAGCTGCAAAGGTTGCGAAAGCTTTGGGATTGACTATTATAGCGATGACCGGCCCGAAAGGCGGAGAACTTGCGCATGTATGTGATGTTTTAATCAACGTGCCCGGTGATACAACAGCAGACATACAGGAACATCATATGCCTGTTTATCATACTCTTTGCGCGATGCTTGAGGAAAAGTTTTTCACCCATTAATTGCTAAAAATCAGAGATGCATGATGTATGTATATTATTTGAATATAAAATATGCATTTAGAAATGTAAGCAAGTACAAAAAAGGAGGAAATTAAGCATGAAAAGTATACCTAAATACAAAGATGAGAGCCTTAGCTTCGAAGAGAGGGCAAAAGATTTAGTTTCTCGTATGACAATCGATGAATGCGTGTCGCAAATGCTGTTTCAAAGCGCAAAAGTGGAACGGCTGGGGATACAATATTACAATTGGTGGAATGAGGCACTCCACGGAGTCGCCCGTTCAGGAATGGCTACTGTGTTTCCACAGGCTATAGGCCTTGCGGCGACATTTGATGATGGGCTTATTTATAAAGTTGCCGATGTGATTTCCACAGAGGCGCGTGCAAAATATAATCAATATCAAAAACATCATGATTATGGCATATATAAGGGAATTACATTCTGGTCGCCTAATATAAATATATTCAGAGACCCGAGATGGGGAAGAGGTCAGGAAACTTACGGAGAAGATCCTTATCTTACATCGAAAATAGGTACCGCATTTGTCAAGGGTTTACAGGGAGATAATGAAAAGTATCTTAAAGCTGCAGCCTGTGCAAAACATTTCGCGGTTCACAGCGGACCTGAGAGCAAGCGCCATGAATTCAATGCAGTCGTATCCAAAATGGACATGGCCGAAACATATCTGCCTGCATTTAAAGCGTTAGTGGATGCGAATGTAGAAGGCTTTATGGGCGCATATAACCGTACAAATGGAGAGCCATGCTGTGGAAGCAAAACATTGCTGAAGGATCTTTTAAGGGATAAATGGGGTTTTGACGGCTATGTAACTTCCGACTGCGGGGCTATTTCAGATTTTCATCTGCATCATAAAATAACAAATGTGCCGACAGAATCAGTGGCTCTGGCATTAAAAAACGGTTGCGATTTAAATTGCGGCAATATGTACGGCTATCTGCTCGCAGCATTAAAAGAAGGTCTTATAACCGAAGATATGATAAGAAAATCGACTATACGGCTCATGAAAACCCGTATGAAACTCGGAATGTTCGACAAGAAAACACCTTTCGATGATATCACATATGATGTAGTCGATTGTGAAGAACACCGCAGGCTGAATTATGAAGTCGCCTGCCGTGCCATGGTGCTTTTAAAGAATAACGGCATACTTCCTCTTGATAAAACAAAACTTAAAAATGTAGCTGTAATAGGGCCCAATGCAAATTCCATATCTGCACTAGAGGGAAATTACTACGGCACTGCAAACCAGTACCATACTGTGCTGGAATCTATAAGAGAAGCACTGCCGGGTGCCAGGGTGAATTACTCGCAAGGCTCACACCTGTATGAATATAAAATTGAGGATACTGGATTTTCAGAAGCCAGGACGCAGGCTGAAATGGCAGATGTCGTAGTGCTTGTGGTAGGCTTGGATGAGACAATAGAGGGCGAAGAGATGGCAGATAAAAATTTTACAGGTGACAAAAAGGATCTTCTTCTGCCAGAATGCCAGAGAGATCTTATTAAAGCTGTTTGCGACAGTAAAACACCTGTGATCATCGTAAATATGTCAGGAAGTGCGATAGATTTTGGCTACGGGAATGAGCATGCTGCGGCAATCATACAGGCGTGGTATCCGGGTGCCATGGGAGGTAAGGCTGTGAGCGACCTGATATTCGGCGAATACAGCCCATCGGGACGTTTGCCCGTCACATTCTATAGAAACGATAATAACTTGCCTGATTTTGAAGATTACTCAATGGATGGAAGAACCTATAAGTTCATCAAGGGAAAACCGCTGTTTCCATTTGGATACGGGTTAAGCTATACTAGATTTGAGTATTCGAACATGAAAACGGATAAAAACATAATAAGTCCGGGTGATCCCGCCAAATGCTTCGTGAATGTCAAAAACACCGGAAAGTTCCAAGGCGAGGAGATCGTTGAACTCTATATACGCGATGAAGAGGCCTCTTTCAGAGTGCCGCATCATAAACTGTGCGGAACAAATAGGATCTCTTTGAATGCCGGAGAGGAGAAGACGGTTGAGTTTACTGTTGAACCGAAGGATATGTGCGTGATAGATGATGATGGAAATTATGTCTATGAAGGCGGAAGGTTTACATTATTTGCCGGAGGGCATCAGCCGGATGGCTACAGCAAAGACCTCACGGGCACTAATTGCGTATCCGTTGAATTTCAGATGAGGTAAAAGGCAAACGGATTATAAGTCTGTAACTTCAATTCGCAATATGAAATCAGGCATAAATAGGATTATGTTATTTTGAGCGACGAATGAGCATTATGAGAGTTTTGATAAGTTCTTGGCCTGCTGCCGCATAAGAATCCTTAGAGCTTTTGAATGTCTGAGCAAGGTGAGTTTCAAAAGCTCTTGGATTCTTAAGGCTACTGGCCTTAGAACTTACAAAACTTGAATCTGCCGAATGAGTGTTCAAAATAACATAAGTTCATATTACGAATCGAAGTAAGTCCGTAAGAGGTTTATTGACAGTTACTGTCATGTATGGTACAATTTCAACGTAAGCCGCACGTTAAGGGTATCAAAAGCATATTATCATGAAGAAAAGCTTGCATAAATGCTACCCGATACGGCGAGACTGGGTAGAGGAGGTGTGTTTGACAATGTATGCAATTATAGCGACAGGAGGAAAGCAGTTCAAGGTTCAAGAAGGCGATATAATATATGTCGAAAAATTGGATGCCAAGGTAGATTCTACTGTTCAATTTGATGATGTTATCGCAGTTTCGGCCGATGATAAATTGACTGTTGGGAAGCCTTTGGTTGAAGGTGCCAACGTAACAGCAAAAGTGTTATCCCATGGAAAAGAAAAAAAGGTCGTTATCTTTAAGTATAAACCTAAGAAAGACTACAGAAGGAAACAGGGACACCGTCAGCCATATACAAAAGTTCAGATAGACAAGATAAATGCATGAAGTTAAGATAAATCTGTAACGGGAGGTGTAATACATGGCTCATAAAAAGGGAGTAGGAAGTTCCAGAAACGGCAGAGAGAGCGAATCAAAACGACTTGGTGTTAAAAGAGGAGACGGTCAGGCTGTTTTGGCGGGAAATATTCTTGTAAGGCAAAGGGGCACAAGGATATATCCCGGTATAAATGTTGGAATAGGAAAAGATGATACATTATTTGCGAAAATTAACGGCAAAGTTAAATTTGAAAGAAACGGCAGAGACAAGAAAAAGGTAAGCGTTTATCCTGAACAGGAAGCAGCTCAATAATCAAGCCATTTAATGAAGGGCTTATGTATATTGATATAAGATATGCATATGCCCTTTTATAGTATGGGATTTGTCAGAGTATAATCTATTAAAGCTGTTTAAGGAAGTGGTATTATTTGGATAATGCATTTGTTAGAGATAAGGAAAATGCCGGCTGTATTATAGAATATATGAGGAAACAAAGACATGATTTTATGAATCATATACAGGTAATATGGGGTTATATGCAGCTTAAAAAGTATGAAAAAGCAGCGGATTATATAAAGCATATAAACAAAAGGTATGATGTTTACGGCGATATATACAGGATTCAAAACCCTTTGCTTTCGTTATCTTTATATTCACTTGTAAGAGAAGCATATAAGAACGATATAGATATCGATATGGAAATTGAAACCGATTCATCAGTAAACAATTTTTTCGATTCAGGATATGAAAATATAGCTGAGTCGATGATAAAGCTGTTCGATTATATTATCGGTAAAACCCAGCAAAAAAGCGACAAAATAATTTATATAGATGTTTATACTGAAGATAATAAATTATACATAACTTTTTCAAACAATATAAATAACGAAGTAAATATATACGGTAATAATCGTGAAGATGAATTGGCAAAAACAGTAGAAGAGTTTAAGGGACTCAATATTGATATATCATATTCCATGCATCAAAACGATTTGGCATTGTCTTTAATATTTTGCAGCTGAATGATATACTGCTTAAATGTTTTTTATCTGCTAATAATAACTATGTGTAGTTGTGAAAAATACAGTGCGGTGGTGGTTTAAATGTTTATAGATACTGCAAATATATATGTAAAGTCAGGAAACGGCGGTAATGGTGCCGTATCTTTTAGAAGGGAAAAATATGTGCCCAAGGGAGGACCGGACGGCGGAGATGCCGGAAGGGGTGGCGATGTGATATTCGAAGCCGATTCGGATATCAGGACTCTTATGGATTTTAGATACAAAAGAAAATATGTTGCCGAAAATGGTGAAGATGGCGGTACGAACAACTGCCATGGAAGGGATGGAAGCAGCCTAATAATAAAAATTCCCAAGGGGACGCTGGTAAAGGATGCCGAAAGTCAGAGGATAATAGCGGATCTGACAGAAGACGGGCAGAAAGTTATAGTGGCAAGAGGCGGAAGAGGCGGAAGAGGAAATACAAGGTTTAAAAATCCCACGAGGCAGGCACCGAATTTTGCGGAGCCGGGGCAGGAGGGCGAGGAGATGAATATCGGCCTTGAACTTAAGCTTCTGGCAGACGTCGGCCTTATAGGATTTCCTAATGTAGGTAAATCTACAATACTTTCCATGGTAACGGCCGCTAAGCCCAAGATAGCCGATTACCACTTTACGACCTTGACACCCAATTTGGGAGTTGTGGAACTTTCTGGAGGCAAAAGTTTTGTGCTTGCCGACATACCGGGACTGATCGAGGGCGCACATGAAGGAAGCGGACTTGGCTTTGAGTTTTTAAAGCATATAGAGAGGACAAAAGTCCTTATACATGTGGTTGATATATCAGGTATTGAGGGAAGGAATCCCATAGATGATTTTGATAAAATAAATGGTGAACTGAAAATGTATAATCCGGAGCTTGTAAAAAAGATGCAGGTTGTTGCTGCCAACAAAAGCGATATTACCGGCTCTGGGGAAAATTTTATTGCCTTTGAGAAGGAAATGAAAACAAGAGGAATAAAGGTATTCAAGGTATCTGCCGCAACCAATAGCAATCTTAAGGAGCTTATGTACTATGTTTCGGATATGTTGGATAAAATTCCCGAAGAAAAAAGCAATATATCCCTCGAACAGGAATATTTTAAGCTGGATGATGAAAAGGATTCAAAGGGATATGAAATAAAAATCGAGAACAATAAATATGTGATTACAGGTTCATATGTAGACAGATTGTTTAAAAAATTCAATATAAACGACAGTGAATCCCTTAGATATTTTGAAAAAGCCATTCAGAAAAAAGGAATAATAGATGAGCTTAAACAGATGGGAGCAAAAGAAGGGGACACTATAAAAATGAATGATTTCGAATTTGATTTTGTAGAATAATAAAAAATAATATTCTTCAAATATAAAATATGTGTCCGTTAAAAATTGTCTTCCTTTTAAATTATATAGTTTTAGTGTACAATATGTTTAACCGGAGTTTATTAGAACGTATTGGGAGACATAAGAGATGGAGGATATACTATATAAGCTAAAGAAGCAAAGAGTAAAGAGGGTCGCGCTGATGGGCGGCACCTTTGATCCGGTCCATATAGGACACCTTATAACTGCTGAAACCGTAAGAGAAAGATTTAACTTAGATAAGGTGGTGTTTATACCTGACGGCAACCCACCGCATAAAGATAACCGTAATATATCATCGTGCATACAAAGGTATGATATGCTTCAGATGGCGGTAGTATCGGATCCATATTTTGACGTATCAAGGATAGAGATCGACCGCCAGGGCATAACATATACTATAGATACTATAATCAAAGTAAGAGAAATACTTGGTAATAGCATCGAAATTTATTTTATAACCGGAGCCGATACGGTACTTGAGATACTGACATGGAAAGATTCATACAAGCTTTTGACCCTCTGCAAATTTGTCGCTGTGAACAGGCCGGGTTATGATAGTGAGCTGTTAAGCAGAAGAATATTTGAACTCAGGCACGATTTCAACTGTGATATAATATCTATAGATGTTCCGGGAATTGATATATCGTCTTCAATGATAAGGGAAAGAGTTTCAAAAGGACAGTCTATAAAATATATGGTGCCGGAAAATGTTGAACAGTATATTTTAAAAAATAATTTGTATAACCAATGGAGTGAATAATATGAAGGAAGAAGATATATACCTTAAGTTGAAGAGCATGATAAGCGAGGAAAGATACAATCATTCTCTCGGGGTCCAGAAGACAGCGGTAAAACTTGCAAAAAAGTATAATGCCGATGTCGCCAAGGCATCACTTGCCGGACTGATACACGATTGTGCCAAGGGCTTTTCAACGGATGAGCTTTTAAAGTTGGCAAAAGAATTTAAAATCGGTATAAAAAAAATATTTGTCATGCAGCCTGAGCTCCTTCACGGTCCCGTAGGGGCGTATGTCGCCAGAAGGGATTTTGGCGTCAATGATGAGGAAATACTGCATTCCATTGAATATCATACGACAGGCTGTGAGAACATGTCTATGCTCGATAAAATAATATATATGGCTGACTTTATAGAGCCCAACAGGGATTTTGAGGGTGTCGAAAAGCTAAGGACGGCGGCATTTGAAGATATTGACAAAGGGGTATTGCTTGCAATTGAAAGTACTATACTGTATGTTATAAATAGAGGACAATTACTGGACACTTTAACAGTTGATGCAAGGAATTTTATACTATGTCAAAATAAATAAAATTTAGTATCTTTTATATAGTATCTTTTAAGGAGTCTGTTTATGAAAAAAATTTTAGGTGTAGTAGCTGTAATACTCATGGTGGTTGTGGTCGCAGGCAGCGCAGCAGTATATCTTTATTTGGACAGTTTTTCAAAGAAAAAGAATACCGGAAATGAAGCAGAGGCCCAGCCTAAAGCTGTGAAGCCGGGAAAGCCTTTTAATGTATTGATTTTGGGAGTGGACATAGGAACTGTGGGCTCTAAAAACGGTCCCAAAAGATCGGATACTATGATAATCGTACATTATGATCCGAATTCATCAGAAATGTCCATGGTATCGATCCCGAGGGATACTAAAGTTACTATAAACGGAAGCGTAGAAAAGATTAATGCTGCAAATGCATATGGTGGGACTGAACTTGCAGTAAAAACTGTTGAGGACCTTTTGGACATTGATATAAATTATTTTGTTGAAATCAATTATGAAGGATTCAGAAAAATAATAGATGCGATGGGCGGAATCGATGTCGTTATACCATATAACATGAATTACGATGATCCTGCTCAAAATCTTCACATTCATTTTACAAAGGGGCAAAGCGTCCATCTAAACGGGCAAAAGGCCGAGGAGTTTGTCAGGTGGAGGAAAAATAATAACGGTTCTGGTTATGCCGAAGGAGATCTTGGCAGGATTCAAACCCAGCAGGATTTTATGATAAAAGTAATTGAAAAGTTGAAATCCCCTTCAACAGTATTGAAACTGCCTTATATTATGAAAATACTGCCGGAGTATGTAGATACAAATATGGAGCCCATGACGATGCTTGGCTTGTCGAAGGATTTGCCGAAAATAAATGCGAGTTCCATTCAAAAATATACTTTGCAGGGAGATCCGAAATATATAGGTGGTATATCCTATATTATATATAAACCTGAAAAAAATAAGGAGATCATAGCTGCTTTGGGAATAGAAAACGTATCTGATAGCACTTTAGAGGTTGACAAAAGCGCCATAAAAATTCAAATATTAAATGGCTCAAATGTGAATGGTGCTGCATCAAAATTAAGGAATGCCCTTAAGAAAAAAGGCTATAATGTGGTAAGCATCGGAAATATTTCAGGCGTTGATCTTAATAATTCATATATAATCGATAAAACATTAAAACAAGGCAATGCGAATGCGGTGGCATCAGAACTTGATATAAGCCATATCGAAAAAAAACAGGATAAATTATCGAAAGTGGACATCTTGATAATTTTAGGGAAAGATACGGAAAATATTATAAACAATATATAGTATATAGATAAATAATATGGGGGGCATATTTTTTGGTTGATAACTACAGCAGTGCTTTTATATTAAGAGCATGCAGCGCGGCAGACAGCAAAAAAGCACAGGATATCAAAGTACTTGATTTAAGAGGAATATCTCCAATTGCAGATTATTTTATAATATGCAGCGGTAAATCTGTCATACAGGTAAAAGCTATAGCAGATGAGATCGAAGGTAAGCTTGTTGAAAGCGGTTATGTATTAAATCATAAAGAAGGATATGATTCTGGAAGATGGGTCTTGCTGGATTTTGGCAGTGTAATAATACATGTATTTCATAATGAAGACAGAGACTTTTATAATCTTGAAAGATTATGGGCCGACGCTGAAGTTATAAATATATGATTGGGAATATAAAAAGGGGAGCATGCTATTAATTGTTCATGCTCCTCTTTCTTGATGAAAATATTTTGTACAATGCAAAAGAGCCTGCCAATAAAAATAATGACGCAGGGATTGAAGCGATAATATTGAAGGATTTTTTCACCTCGCCGTTTTCATCGCTTTTGTAACTGCTTAAAAGTGTAGCATTTAAATTGCCGGCAGCGAGAAGATCGACCGTTCCTATCTTTTTACCATGATCAAAATACTCGGCATATCCTAGTTTTTCGCCTTTTGTTATGCTGGTAACGGCACTGGCGGTTATTATGATATTTTTGCTTATATCCGGCACTTCATCTTTTGGATAAGTATAATAAAGATCTTCCTTCGCCAGAAGAGGTATTTGAGTTTCCGAATCAGTTACCCTTATGCTTGTAACTTCACTATTCTGGGATAATTCCTTTACCGTGGAAAAATCATTGAAGCCATAATTTAAAAGTGAGGAAGCATCTTCAAATAATCCCGGCTTTTTATCGTGGAGGAGCACAACTATGAGTTCTCTTCCGTTTCTGTATGCTGAGCCTACAAAACTGTGGCCTGCCTCTGATGTATAGCCTACCTTTATGCCATTAGCCCCGTCCACGTGGTATTTTGTGTTCAATATTAGCATATCATTGGTATTTAACGACCTTTGCTCAGGCTGTTTGTTCGTAGGAGGTATAGAGTAGGATTTGGTATTGACAATTTGCCTGAATGTTTCATTTTTCATCGCTTCCCTTGCTATAAGCGATAAATCATAGGCAGTAGTATAGTGTGCAGGGTCATATAAACCATGCGGATTAGCAAAATGCGTATTTAAACATCCGAGTTGTTCGGCTTTTTTATTCATAAGATCAGCAAAAGCAGCTTCAGAACCTGCAACGTGTTCGGCAAAGGCAAGAGCCACATCATTGGCGGATGCGATAAGCAGTGCATGGAGGAGCTGGTCTACTGTGAACTCTTCATCTAAAAATAGATATATTTTGCTTCCATCGATGAAAGATGACGGTTTTTTGCCTATGATAACCTTGTCGTCAAGCTTGCAGTACTCGAGTACAAGCAATGCTGTCATTATTTTTGTGGTACTTGCAGGATAGAATTTTGTATCTTTGTTTTTTTCGTACAGTATTTGTCCTGAATCCGCATCAACAAGCACGGCACCGTCTGCGACAACGGGAGGATGAGACGCCGCAAAGGCTTCTACTGGCCGAATGGATAAATATATAATTAACAAAATCAATAAAACTTTTTTCACAAAAATGCCCCCCTAAAAACATGCTTTTGTGAAACATATGTGAACATCCACCGCTTAACGCTAACAGCGTTTGAGGTGGGGGCTTCTTAAATAAGTACATCAGTACTTATTTAAGAAGCCTGACAGTTAAGCTATCCTTATTCTTAAAAAGAATAAAACAGAAAAGCATTTTATATTATTATTTTATCAGAAATAGAAATAGTTTCAACATTATTTTCACTATTGAATGTATATTTTATATTTCGAGAATATTATGAAGACAGCGCCGCGGAAAGGCTTTAGAGCGTGTTAATCCGGGCACACATTCTATTCTCCGATTCGTCAAATTTTCGTTTATAATATGAGATTTGGCATAAATAAACTTGTGTTTTTTAAAAGAAATAATATATACACCGGTTTTGTTATATAAACAGCATAATGGATATAATTTGAATGGTGATGTATTATGTTTGAATTGAAAAGAAATGAAGAAAAAATTATTATCATAATAATAGCATTGATTATAGGCATAGCCTTATTATACAGGTTTGTAATATTTAAAAGCAGCGATGTAAAAGTGGTAAAAAAAGAAGAGGCGGTACAAAACAATGCAAAGCCTGAGAAGGAAATTTATATATATGACTATATAACCGGAGAGGTAAAAAAACCGGGATTGTATAAGCTGAAGCAAGGCAGCAGGATAAGCGATTTAGTAGGTCTTGCAGGTGGGTTTTCAGATAATGCCGATACCGGATCGGTAAATCTTGCCGAGAAGTTAAAAGATGAAGAGCATATTAAGATCCCGTCTAAAGAAAGCGGGCAAAACAACGATGATCAAAAAACAAGCCCCATAAAGGATGGTAAGATAAGCATAAATACTGCAAGTGCCGATGAACTTGATGAATTTTTGCCCGGGATCGGGAAGTCATATGCGGCAAATATCGTAGAATACAGGAATAAAAACGGTCCTTTTAAATCTATTGACGAGCTTTCCAATGTGAGAGGTATAGGAAACGGAAAAAGGTTTGAGAGCATAAAGGATATGCTGGCAGTAGATTAAGAGTGCTCAAAACAACACGAGCACATATTACAAATTGCTTCGATTCGTGATTTGAAATCGAGTATAAATAAAATTTTGATGTTTTAAACAACGTAATGAGCATTATGAAAGTTTTGATAAGTTCTTGGCTTTGCTGCCATAGAAAGTCCTTAGAGCTTTTGAATGTTTGAGCGCAGCGAGTTTCAAAAGCTCTTGGATTTTCAAGGCTGCAAGCCTTAGAACCTACAAAACTTGAATCTAGCGAATGAAGTATTCAAAACATCAAAAGCACATATTAAAAATTGCACTTACGGAATAAAAGGCATTGATTTAAATGGACACAACGGGTAAAATTATTGCATAGTAGGGTTTTTATATTATAAACTTTAGCAGGGGAGGGAAAAAGATGAAGGATATAAGGCTGACACAGATGACCGAAAAGGCCGGGTGAGCGGCAAAAATCGGGCCGGAAACCCTGGCGCAGGTGCTGCGTCACATACCAAAAACAGATAATCCCAACCTGCTTGTAGGAATAGATACATCTGATGATGCATCAGTGTACAAAATAAGTGATGATACTGCAATAATACAGACACTGGATTTTTTTACTCCTGTTGTCGATGATCCATATACATTTGGCCAGATAGCAGCTGCAAACTCGCTGAGCGACATATATGCAATGGGCGGCAAGCCTGTCCTTGCATTGAATATAGTATGTTTCCCGACATGCCTTTCACCTGATGTATTAGGACAAATACTAAAGGGAGGGGCGGATAAGGTAATCGAAGCCGGTGCCGTTATAGCCGGAGGACATTCGATAGATGATAATGAACCAAAGTATGGGCTGTCCGTGATGGGGATCATAAACCCTGAAGAAGTGCTCACAAATTCCACTGCCAGGGCAGGAGATTTATTGATACTGACGAAGCCTCTTGGTACGGGCATCATAAATACCGCAATAAAAGGCGGTATAGCTGACGAAAGAAATATCAAAGATTCCGTTGAGGTAATGTCGTATCTCAATAAATATGCTTCTCAAATTGCCTCGAAGTATAACGTGCATGCGTGCACCGATATCACGGGATTCGGCTTTATGGGACATTTGTATGAGATGGTATCATCAAGCCATGTATCTGCAAGGGTACATCATAAAGAAATACCGCTTATAAAAGGTGCAAAAGAATTTGCCGGCATGGGAATAATACCTTCAGGGGCATACAGAAATAGAAAATATATGGAAGGCAAATATTTATTCGGCGATTTTGTCGAGCAAAATATAAAGGACATAATGTTTGATCCTCAAACTTCGGGAGGGCTTTTGATCTCGGCGGATAAAGCTGATGCGTATAAAATGATATCAGATCTCGAAAACATAAAAACAAGCTGCAGCATAGTTGGGGAGGTTACAAAAAAGCAGGATTATTTTATTTATGTTGATTAGTTTTCGGAGGAAAATATGGATAAAAAACAATTGTTGAACGCCATTCCGAAAGTGGATGAAATTTTAAACACTAAAGATATTTTAGATATTACAGTTTCTGTTCCAAGGCATATTGTAGCGGATGCGACAAGAGAAGTGCTTGAAAATGTAAGGGAAGATATAATAAATGATAAATGCGATACTATCGATATTAAAAATATCATCTGTGATATAAAGGATATGGCCATACAAAAAAATCGAAATCATTTAAGAAGAGTTATTAATGCATCAGGTATAATAATACATACGAATTTAGGCAGGTCATTGCTGTGCAGCGAAGCGATAGATGCTGTTTCAAGCGCTGCAAGGCATTACTGCAATCTTGAATTTGATATAGAAAAAAAGCAAAGGGGCTCCAGGTACAGCCATATAGAGTGGATAATCAGGGAGATTACAGGTGCTGAATCCGCAATGGCTGTAAACAACAATGCCGCTGCAGTGCTGCTTGCATTGAGTACTCTTTGCAAAAATAGAGAGGCCGTAGTATCGAGGGGGGAGCTTGTCGAAATAGGCGGCTCCTTCAGAATACCTGATGTAATGGAACTTAGCGGAGCAAAACTTATAGAAGTTGGGACAACCAATAGAACGCATCTTTATGATTATGAAAACGCTATAAGTGAAAATACTGGTGCTCTTTTGAAGATACATACCAGCAACTATAGAATAGTAGGGTTTACGGAATCCGTAAGCGGCAGAGATATAGCGCCGCTCGCCCATAAAAATGATGTGCCGGTCATAATGGATATAGGCAGCGGAAACTTCGTAGATTTCACTAAATACGGAATTTCAGGCGAACCTACGGTGCAGGATGCAATAAAATCAGGTATAGATATAGTAACGTTCAGCGGCGACAAAATGTTAGGCGGACCCCAGGCTGGTCTGATAGTCGGAAAGAAAAAGTATATAGATTTGATGAAAAAAAATCCACTCACAAGGGCTGTAAGGCTGGACAAGATGACAATAGCTGCTCTGGAGGCTACTCTTAGGAAATACCTGGACATAGAAGATGCTGTAAAGACGATCCCTACATTAAGGATGATAACTTTAAGCGCCGATGAACTTGAGAAAAAGGCTGTTAAGCTTTTGAACATGATTAAAAATAGCGCCGGAGATTATGCTGATTTGAGCATAATGAGGGAATATTCGGAAGTTGGAGGGGGCTCAATGCCTCTTGAGAACCTCCCGACTTTTGCGGTATCCATTAAGCCGCTGAATATAACAATAAATGAACTCGAGAAAGGATTAAGAAATGCTTCCATACCCATAATCGCAAGAACTTATAAAGATTCCCTGCTCATGGACGCAAGGACCATAGGCGATGATGAATTTAACATAATCGCAGATACGCTTTACCATATCTTAAGAGGTGTCTGATATGAAACATATTATTATAGGTACGGCGGGTCATATAGACCATGGGAAAACAGCTCTGATAAAAGCCCTTACCGGCAGGGATACCGATACGCTTGAGGAGGAGAAGAAAAGAGGCATCTCTATAAATCTCGGTTTTACTTACTTTGATCTGCCTTCGGGCAAAAGGGCGGGTATTATCGATGTACCCGGCCATGAAAAATTTATAAAGAATATGCTTGCCGGGGCAAGCGGCATAGACATGGTGCTTTTGGTTATAGCGGCCGATGAAGGGATAATGCCTCAGACGAGGGAACATCTTAATATTTTATCCCTTCTTGATATAAAAAACGGAATAGTCGTAGTTACCAAGACTGACATTGTTGAGAAGGAATGGCTGGATGCTGTTATAGAAGATATAAGGGAATATTTGAAAGGTACATTTTTGCAGGATGCAGATATCGTGCCGGTATCATCCGTTACAGGAAAGGGCATCGATACGCTTGTAAAACTGATCGATAGGCTGTCCGATAAAGTAGCTGCAAAGGATGAAGGAGGCATATTCAGGCTGCCGATCGACAGGGTATTTACGATAAGCGGTTTTGGAACAGTAATAACAGGAACATTAATCAGCGGTAAAATCGATGAGGGTGACAAAATCGAAATATTCCCTGTAAAGGTTGAGACAAGGGCAAGGAGCATACAGGTGCATGAACAGCCTGTAAAGACAGCATATGCAGGACAGAGGGTGGCTATAAATATTGCAAACATCAAGGTGGAAGATATAAGAAGAGGATATGTTGCAGCCTCCATAAAAAGCATGGAACCTTCTACAATGATCGATTGCAGGCTCAATTATCTGAAGGATGCAGGGAAACCGCTTAAAAACAGGGAAAGGGTCAGAGTATATCAGGGTACTGAGGAACTGTTCGGAAGAGTTATACTGCTTGAAGATGAAGAGCTCAAACCGGGTGAAAGCAGCCTTGTGCAGATAAGACTTGAAAGTCCCATTTCGGCTCTTTCAGGAGACAAATACATAATACGCCGTTACTCCCCCATGTTTACTATAGGAGGAGGTACCATCATAAATTCCAATGCAAAAAAGCATAAAAGGTTTGACAGGGAAGTTATAGATGAACTTGCAAAGATGGAAAAAGGCGATTTAGATGAAATAATAGAAAATGAAACGTTAAAAACCAGCGCTGATTTTCCTGATGCTAAGCATCTGGCAAAATCGACAGGGAAGGGCTTAAACGAAGTTGGCAGCATAATTGACCGCCTGATAAAGAGCAGAAGATTAGTCGCATTTTCTATAGGGGATAGTTATTGCTATGTCCATAGAAAGTATATAGATGAAATAGCGAATAAATTCAGGGCCATTCTTGGACAGTTTCATGAAAAGTATCCTTTAAGGCCGGGAATGTCGAAGGAAGAGCTTAAAAGCCGCGCATTAAAAAGCAGCGTCAAGCAGAACATATTCGATGACCTGCTTGTGATGTTAAAAGATATGAAAGAGATAAAAATAAGCAATAAATATATATCCCTATACGATTTTGAAATTAGACTTGACAGCAGGCAGGAGGATATAAAGCAAAAAATAATGAAGCTGTATGGACAGGCAGGAATAAATGTTCCCAAAACTTCCGAAGTGATTGATAACTTCGGTGCCGATAAAGAAGCTGCAGGCATGGTACTTGGATTTTTAATGGATAATGGGCAACTTGTTAAAATAAATGAAGACATGATTATTTCAAGGGATACGTATGATGGTTCTATTTCCGCATTAAAGGGATTTATAAATAAATATGGAGATATAAACCTTGCGCAGTACAGGGATCTTTTAAAGACTACAAGGAAATACGCCGTGTCCCTTCTTGAATATTTTGATGATAATAAGATTACGAAAAGGATAGGGGACAAAAGGATATTGATTTAACATTGGGGATTGATTGGGAATATAAATTTTTTAATTGATAAGTGGCAAAAAATGACTTATAATGTTTATATGTGAAATGCACTGGATATTTTAAAGTGCGATTATTTTGTTGTGCATTTTATCATTGTAAAAGATATCTTTTCTTATGAAAATGTAAAATATTTGATATTTTATATACGTATAATGAAAAGAGGTATATTATGGATATATCTTCCATTCAAGATCTTCTCGAGAGGATAGATGGCGTAGAACTTTGCAGGGTAGTTGGGAACGAAAATGGGATAGAGGAGATACATATACTGTCTGACGGTTCAAAGTCACCCAAACAGATATCGAGAGATATTCAAACCGCATTGGTGACGAAGTTTGATATTAAAATAGATTATAAGATAATAAGCGTTGTTCAATTTAAAGGCGCCGAGAGCAGGATAATATCCAGAATAAACTTTGCAGGAGTTTCTGTCACTTCTTCAGGAAATGAGATAGATGCAGAGGTTAAGCTTATGTATGATGATGTCGAGTACACATCCAGACAGAGAGGGGTAAATACTGTGTCGAACAGATACAGGATGATCTCGGAGGCGACATTGAAATCGGTGGAGGAAATAATTGGACAACCCAATATTCTGTGCACCAATGATATTCTTGTAAACAATATAAATGGTTGTACTGTCGTTACCGTACTTGTCACCGCGAGGGTAAACTTTGCGGAAGAAACTCTGGCAGGGGCGGCTGTAGCAAGAGATGACATGAACGAGACTATTGTGTATGCTGCTTTGGACGCAGTAAACAAAAGAGTAAAAAGCATAAAATTATAAGGCCGATTATATGTACTTTTAAATCAAGCGAAGGGATATATAGCCTGTGCGAATAGCGAAAGCACAGAGAAATAATACGGGGAGGCTATATAAATGAAAAAAGTTTTAAAGGTTCTGCTTGCCATACTGGCATTGGTAATTGCCGGCGGCTCAGAAGTAGCCTGGTTCTAGTTAATTATGTAATCGGCCTTTTCATAGGGGTGCATTATGTTTAAGGGATTGAATTTTAAAACGAAGGCGTATCTTATATTTATATACTTGCTTGCACTTTTACTGATCATATTTTGTTTCAAAAAGTATGGATTCAATATAAATGCAAGTTTATCAGAAGTAGTATTATTCTGTTTTCTGAAGGTTGTAAGCGAATCGCTTCAGGTTTATTTCAACAATATGACTATAAGCACAGGGTTTACGATAACGCTTGCTTCTATGGTAATATTTAATCCTGTATTTGTAATTATTGTAATAACGATCGGGATGCTTTTTAGAGTTGTAAAGAATAATAATAAGTACTATCATATTTTTAATACTCCTGCTTATAAGACTCTTTTTAATATTTCTCTCATAAATATCTGCTTTATAGTAAGTTCTCAGATATATGAAGCATGTGGGGGAAGATATGGGAATCCTGAGATGAAAGATGTTATATTCCCTATTTTTTTATTTGGAATAGTATTTTGGATTCTAAACTGGGCTCTATTATGTTTGTTAATGCATTATTGGAGAGATATGAGATTCTCTAGTGTCATTTTTCAAAATTCTAAGGTAGTATTTTTAGGAATTATATGTATGATACCTCTGGGAATTATTATTTTAGAAGCATATAAGGCTTATGGTTACATAGGCGTACTTGTCATATTCGGACCAATAATGCTTGCCCGTTATAGCTTTGTTATGTATTCGAACATGAAAAAGGCGTATGTGGACACGGTAAAAGCGCTGTCCCTTGCAATAGAGGCAAAGGATAAATATACCGAGGGGCACTCTATGAGGGTTTTTGAATATGCCGAAAAGATAGCAAGAAATATGAAATACAGCGAGGAGCACATAGAAAACCTCAGGATAGCATCGCTGCTTCACGATATAGGAAAGATAGGGATACCTGAGGCTATTTTAAATAAGCCCGGCAGGCTCAGCGAGGATGAATATGCTGTTATAAAGCAGCATCCGGTAATAGGGGCTAACATCATAAAAGATGTGGATGCTTTAAAAAAGTCCCCAAAAATAGTCAGGTGGCACCATGAAAGGTATGATGGCAAGGGTTATCCTGATGGCATAGGCGGAGATGATATACCGCTGGATGCATACATAATATCCATTGCCGATGCATTTGATGCAATGCGTTCGGACAGGCCCTATAGAAGAGCTATGACGAAGTCTCAGGCTGTAAATATAATAAAAGATGAAAGAGGAAAGCAGTTTCATCCAAAAGTAGCCGATGTTTTTCTGGACATATTGAAATCCGAAGGTGATAAATGATGCTTACTGAAGCTGTTGTATTATCTGTTCTAATTGGTTATATTTTAAAGGGAAGCATAAACAATTTTAAGAATGCTGATATTTCATATATTGAACTTGCAATAGGGAGCTTTATACTGGAAGATATTGTGGTGATACTGATAAGGAGAAATGTATTTTTCAGCAGTTCTGCAATATTTATTCTTCATGCGATAGTGTACATGCTTTTATTTATTTTTGTGTATTTTAACAGGAAATGTACCGGCGTGCTTATTATGGGCGCAGGTTTTTTCATGAATGCCGCAGCTATTTTCGCAAACGGAGGGCTTATGCCGGTAAGCAAAATTTCCGCCTTTAAAGCAAACCTCGGCTATATGGTCGATAATATTTCGTCTTATGGCCTATATAAATTGATAGATAAAAATACGCTTCTTTATCCTCTTTGCGATATAATTCCGAGGCCATATCCCCGCCCCTTTGTGATAAGTATAGGCGATATTGTCATTTCAATAGGAATGTTTTTATTTGTAATAAAGCTCATGGGATGCAGGAGTATTTTAAAAAACAAGGGAAAATCAATTGAGCATAATTAATTTAACATAATTACATAACCTTTCTTTAATGTTCTTTACATATCATTTTTTAAATATAAAATGCCATAGTCGCATGGTATGCCCGAAATGGGCGTTTTTTTCATATTGGAGTAATATTCTTCATATAATTTATCTTCAATTCGCAATTTGAAATCAGGCATAAATAGGACTATGTTATTTTGAGCGACGAATGAGCATTATGAGAGTTTTGATAAGTTCTTGGCCTGCTGCCGCATAAGAATCCTTAGAGCTTTTGATTGTCTGAGTGAAACGAGTTTTAAAAGCTCTTGGATTCTTAAGGCTGCTGACCTTAGAACTTACAAAACTTGAATCTGGCGAATGAGTGTTCAAAATAACATAAGTTCATATTACGAATCGAAGTTGCCAAAATTTACGGTTGTAAAGATAAAATCAATATGCTATAATTATCGACGTTTACAATATATCACGGGGGTAGATAGGTGCCGGTGTGCCTACTGGTCTTCAAAACCAGCTTGCCCATCTTAAAAATGGGCAGGTGGGTTCGATTCCCACATGCTCCCGCCACTAATTTTTCATTTCAATATGCATAAAGATTATTTGAAGAATATTATTTCAATCGCTAAACTCGAAGTACTAGAGTATGTAAACTTGTTAAGGGCAGAATCAAAACTTGCTATGCAAAAGTCTGATTCTGCTTATCCTGAAGCTAAAGTTAATAGACTCTAAAAACTTTCCGCTAATTGCTCTTTCCATAATATTCTTCAAATATAAAATATGTATCATCCATTTCATGGGCATATATTATCTTTAAATATTATGGATAATCTCTTTATGGTTTAAATATAATATTCTATGACAATAATTACCATAAAGAGGTGAGATTATTGGATATATCTGTAAGGATTCCTGTATGCAATATTATAGCATGTGAGAATATTACAAATAGCAACGGCAAAAAGATGTATATCTGCAATCCATTTACTGCTGCGGCCAAGGCAAATATAAAGAAGTTTTATACATATACGATTATTCAGGGAATACCAAACGGATTAGTAATATTTAAAATAATGATTACCGATCCTTTTGGAAACATTGTTAAAGAAACAGAAGAGAGCATAGTGCTGGCTGAAGAAAATATCATAAGAGTGAAAACGCTATGGATGAACATAAATTTTGATAATACCGGAGAATATAAGTTTGCCGTGCTTATCAAATGCAATAAAGGCTTTGAAATTACAGGTACCGCATATCTTAATGTAATGTGATTTTATAGCATTCACTGGAATTGAAGTAACCTAAATCTATTTTGCATAAAGCGACTGATATAGGGCATACTTTTCTTATGGTAGTATTTGGATAAAAAGCAGCAAGGCTGCTTTTTATTTTGAATTTTTGAGGTGAAAAGCATGAATGATAGTGAATGGTATAATTTAAAAAACAATCATGTGTTAAAAAATCTGAACAGCAACGTGAATGGATTGACAGATGAGCAAGTAGAGCTTCGGCAGGGCAAATACGGCCTGAATCAGTTGAATCCTAAAAAGGGCAAGTCCATATGGAAGATGCTTGCCGAACAATTTTCAGATGTTCTTGTAATAATATTGATAATTGCAGCGGTTATTTCAGGCATGCTGGGGGAAATAAGCGATTCCATCGTCATACTGTTTGTCGTCGTACTCGATGCCGTCCTTGGCATCATCCAGGAAGACAGGGCTGAAAAATCACTGGCTTCCCTTAAAAAGCTTACATCACCCATGGCAGTTGTAAGAAGGCAGGGGAAAACGTTTAAGATTCATTCAAAGGATCTCGTGATAGGTGACATAATAAATCTTGAAGCCGGAAACTTAGTACCTGCTGATTGCAGGATTATGGAATCATTTAATTTAAAGGCTGAGGAGTCTTCTCTTACCGGAGAATCGGTGCCCGTTGAAAAAATTTCTGAAGTAATAGATGAAAGAAATATACCTCTTGGCGATAGAAAAAATATGCTTTTCGCATCATCGTTGATAACATATGGAAGATGTACTGCTGTAGTCACGGAAACCGGGATGCATACGCAGATAGGCAGAATTGCCGAAATGATCCAGGAAGATGACGACAAGCTCACACCGCTTCAGGAAAAGCTTGAAGAGCTTGGTAAGGTTCTTGGCATCGCCGCTATACTTATCTGCGCGACAATATTCGCTATAGGCATATTGCAAAAAAGGCCCTATTTCAGTATGTTTATGACATCTGTAAGCCTCGCTGTTGCAGCGATACCCGAGGGGCTTGCCGCCGTTGTGACGATTGTACTTGCAATAGGCGTGCAGAGGATGATAAAGAAAAATGTAATAATACGAAAATTGCCGGCAATAGAGACATTGGGCAGTGCAAGCGTTATATGTTCCGATAAAACAGGCACGCTGACGCAGAATAAGATGACGGTAATGAAGATATTTACAGATAATAAATTGCTGGTGCCTAAGCAGATTGTGACCGATAAAAATACCGGTATGATGTTTAAGATAATGGCTCTTTGCAACGATTCAAGCATTTATAAGGAGAACGGGATAGTAAAATCAGTCGGGGATCCTACGGAAACGGCGCTCGTTGAATTTTGCGACAAGTTCGAAATAGATAAAAAAGAATATGATATAAAGTATAAAAGAGTAGGGGAGATTCCGTTTGACTCCGAAAGAAAGCTTATGACTACGATAAACGAATTTGATGGGAAATATAAAGTCCTTGTAAAAGGCGCTCCCGATGTGCTTTTAAAAAGATGCAAGTTTATTTTAGATGAGAATGGAATAAGGCCTTTGAATGATGATGACGTTAAAAAAATCAAATATGCCAACGAATCCATGGCAAGGGATGCTTTAAGGGTGCTAGCAGCAGCATATAAGGATTTGGATGCCCTACCGGAAAGCAAAGACAGCAAGGCTCTGGAAAATGATCTTATCTTGGCGGGGCTTATAGGGATGATGGATCCTCCCAGAGAAGAAGCTAAACAAGCTGTCGATATATGCAAGAAGGCCGGGATAATACCCGTTATGATTACAGGGGATCATGTAACGACTGCAGTGGCTATAGCCAAGGAGCTGAACATACTTGATGACAGACATGAAGCTATAAGTGGGGAAGAACTTGATGGCATTCCGGATGAAGAACTTGCATCCGATATTGAAAAATACCGCGTATATGCTAGGGTGTCACCGGAGCATAAGGTTAAAATCGTAAAGGCATGGCAAAGCAGGGGATATATCTGTGCCATGACAGGCGATGGGGTAAATGATGCGCCGGCCTTAAGGAAGGCAGACATAGGAGCGGCGATGGGCATTACCGGGACGGATGTCGCTAAGGAAGCTTCTGATATGGTAATTACAGATGACAACTTCGCAACGATAGTCTCAGCAGTAGAAGAAGGAAGAACGATATTTTCAAACATAAAAAAATCCATACATTACCTTTTATCATGTAATGCAGGGGAGATTATAACACTGCTTATTGCCACAATCATGGGCTGGGAGGAGCCTTTGATACCTATACATATTTTATGGATAAATCTTATAACTGATTCGCTGCCTGCGCTGGCTCTTGGACTGGATCCCAAGGAAAAGGATATAATGGACAGGAAACCCAGAAAACCAGAAGAAGGCTTTTTCTCAGGTGGAATAGTTACCAGAATAATTTTCGGCGGATTGATGATAGGAGCCGTTTCTTTGTTTGCATATTCGATAGGGCTCAGGGATAATTTAAAGACTGCTCAGACTATGACATTTGTGGTGCTTGGAATGTCGCAGCTTGCACATGCGTATAATGTAAGGTCCGATAAAAAATCGCTATTTAAAATAGGACCGTTTTCAAATAAGTATCTTGTCGCCGCGACAACATGCTCGGTGATTTTGCAGCTTTTGGCAGTAATTGTTCCGGCATTCAGAAGCATATTCAAGGTTGCATCCCTTAGTTTATTGGAATGGATTGCTGCTGCCGTGCTTTCATTTATGCCTGTGATTATTGTTGAGATAAGAAAGGTTGTAACAAGATAAATATTATCTTCTAAATGTTTATCAAGTAGAATGGGGGCAATAATATAAACGGCATCAAATATTTTATGTATTTTTGCTCCATTTGGAGTGAAAATGCTCGCCAAAATAAACAAAAATAAATATTTATTTTGAAATAGCGGGAAATAATATTATTTAAATCTGCATATACCCTTTTGGCGAGCATGGCTCATAATTTAAATGGGAGGAAATATTATGATAAATAGCATGATTGTCAATCGCGAACGTGTCGGGGATTTGTATAAACTGAAATTGGAAGTACCCGAGAAGGAATACTATGAAATATATAAAAGTTTAGATGATTCGGTAGCAGAAGACATAATAAATCAGTACAGGTCATACTATGGGGATGACGGAAATTTTTTCAATGCCAAAATACATCACAATAAGAATCTACACATAATCAGGATAACATGTGATATCGATTACCAAAATGGAGTTCATACAGCGCAGTTTAATATGCCGGCACATCTGGGCGATATAAAATAGAATGCAAAGGATATTATTTTGGGCCTTCATGTTTTACAGCATGGGACTTATTTTTGGTGCTGCCTTAAGACCGTTTTCATATATATTTTTAATTTCAAGCATATTTTTACTGATTCTATCAATAGCATATTATATAAAAGGCAAAAGAACATTTTACCTTTTATATCTGCTTGTCTTATCTCTTGGAATGTTCTATTATCCATACAAATTGAACAATTTAAACAGGTTGCATGATAGGTTTAAGGGTAAGGATGCCATGTTGTACGGACAAATATCCGATGAAGTTTCAATTAAGGACAGACTTAAAAAATACATATTGCATGTGGATAGAATCGAGATCGGCAATGTTATTTATAGATGCAAAAGTGAAGTACAGGTGATAGATTTCAGGAATACAAAAAGTTACGTCACACCTTATGAATATATAAAAATAGATGGGACATTTGAAGAATATCAGCCTTATAAAAATATAGGAATGGACAATTATAGCGATTATCTATTGAGGCATGGTGTTTTCGGAACATTTACCGCAAACTATTCTAAAGACATAAATCCTGAGAAATGTTCGAAAAGGTTTTTAGAGCAGATAGCATACCGCATCAAAGAAAGAGCAGAAAGCAGGCTGATGCCGGTGTTAGATAAAGAATCATACGGCATGATGAAGGGGGTACTTTTTGGCGATACCGAAGGCTATGACAGAGATGATTATGAAGCATTTAAAAAATGCGGGATTGCTCATATATTTGCAGTATCAGGATACAATATATGGCTTATTTATTTTATCCTGAGCAATGTATTATTTTTCCTGGGAAATAATAGCAGACTGAAATCATATATAATAATCTTCTTCCTTATGCTGTATACAGTCATGACGGGGCTCACGCCATCGGTCATGAGGGCGTTTGTAATGGCTTCCATAATAATTGCAGGTAAATTGATGAACAAACATGCCGATTCCCTGACATCGCTGTCACTATCCGGCTTTATCATATTAACTGTGAATCCTCTGCTGATCATGGATATCGGTTTCATACTATCATTTATTTCGGCAGCGTCTATCATATTGATATTGCCGCGCATGGAAAAGATTAAAATGCCGATACACGGTAAAATCAAGGATGTATTCCTGGTGACTCTGTCGGTACAGATAGGGATATTGCCCGCTATAACATATTATTTTAACAATTTGCCTTTGCTTTCCATACCGGCAAACATGATTATCATGCCTGTTGTATCCGTTTTTACAGTTTCAGGCATCGTTTTTTTGGTATTCAATTTCGCTTTTATGGGAGCTTATGTAAATTTTATAGCTCACATGATTTTATGGTTCACCAGGTTTATAAACACTATTCCTTATTCTAACCTCAATACGATATCTCCGAATATTTTAGAAATAATGCTCTACTATATATTTGTGCTGTGTGCTTTTAAAATAATAATAATTAAAAAAGAATACAGAAAGGTGCTGTATTATGCTTTGTCGATTGTATTTGCCATGTCCATCATATACGATTCGATTCCCGGGAAGCTTAAAATAAGCTTTATAGACGTCGGACAGGGCGACAGCATTTTAATCATGACGCCTGATAGAAAGGAGATACTTATAGATGGGGGAGGGAAGCCTGTATCCGAATATTCAAGCATCGATATAGGAAATGAAGTCATAATGCCTTTTCTTTTAAAACATGGTATAAACAGGATCGATATGGTTATATCCACGCACAGCGATTATGACCATCTGGGAGGATTATATGCGGTTATGAAGAACTTTCCGGTTGGATATTTTGTTAAGTCGGATATGGGCAGTGTCGATGGCTATGCAGATATTTTCGAAAAATGTCCTGTTAAACAAAGCAAGATTATAAATATAAAAACAGGAGATGAGATATCGGCAGGAAAATATGTAAAGTTCTTCGCCCTGAGCCCTTCGAAAAAACAGTATGATGAGAATGATTCATCCATCGTACTCAAGCTTGTTTATAGAAATTTTTCAGCGCTGTTTACAGGCGATATAAGCGATAAAATAGAGAGCGGCTTATTAAAAGAAGATATACATGCCGATGTATTAAAAGTCCCCCATCATGGGAGCAAAACTTCGTCAAGCCAGGCTTTTTTGGACAAAATAAATCCAAAAGCTGCGGTAATATCCGTCGGGGAAAATTCATTCGGGCATCCTTCACCGGTTGTTTTAAAAAGGTTAACTGATAAAAAAGTCGAATTGTTCAGGACGGATAAGCAAGGGGAAGTAGATATAACTACAAACGGGAATTCATTTAACATAAGGACCGCTGTGGCTCATTGAAAGGAGTCGGCTATTGAGTTATAATATTGCCATATAATACTAAGGATACAGGGTGGTAAAATTGGCGGATATAAAAAATTACAGGTCGTTACTATCTGATCTCGATAGGGGCAGATTTAAAAATGTTTATCTTTTTTTCGGTCCTGAGACTTTTCTTATCAATGATGCGGTAAAAAGATTCATTGACAAATTTGTAAGCAATGATTTTAAAAATTTGAACTTTATAAGGCTTAATTATAACTCCATAGATTTCAATGATATTGTCAATGCCTGCGAAACTCTTCCATTCATGGATAAAAAAAAGATAGTGGTTGTTGACGACTGCAGTTTTTTTAAATCTTCAAGGACCGATAAGGATACAGCTTCCGATAAACACTCACCGGGTATAAGCAAGTATATACCCGGTCTGCCCGATACTACCATTTTGATACTTATAGCGGGCGCTGAAGTTGATAAGAGATTAAAAGCATATAGTGCAGTTAAAAAAATTGGAGATATCGTAGAGTTCAGCCCGTTAAAGGGTCAGGAAATGGCCATGTGGATTGAAGGAAGATTGAAAAGTCAAGGTAAAAAAATAAGCGGCGCTGATGCTTTTTATTTTAGCGAAAGGGTTTTAGATTCATTATTTGATGCCGAAAACGAGATTCAGAAGATGTGCGCTTATGTAGGCGAGCGGATACAGATAACAAGAGATGATATAGATGCCCTGGTGCCAAAATCCCTTGAAGCAAATGTTTTTCAATTGGTAGATTCCATATCAGAGAAAAATACTGGTAAAGCCCTTTATTTGTTCAATGAGCTTCTTTTGGATTCGGAACCTATCCCCTTGATACTTGCGATGATCATAAGGCAGTACAGGCTTCTTTTGCATACAAAACTTCTATCGGCAAAAAAACTTTCAAGCCAGGAAATTGCAAACAGGCTTTCTGTAAGATTTTTTGTATGCAGCAAGCTGCAAAAGATCATAAAAAAATATACTGAAAGCGACATTCAAAAAAGGCTGTACAGGTGTTTGGATACCGATGCGGCTATAAAGTCCGGAAAGGCGGATCAGAGAATCGCAATAGAGACACTTATTGTGGAATTTTCAAGATAGAACAGCACCTTTTGCTTCATATTGATGAAACCTAAAATAAAAAAAGCCGTAAATCGGCTTTTTTACTGTGAAACTGCTTTATTCAACTTTAAAGATAATTTGGATTTTTTCCTTGCAGCCGTATTGCGATGTATAACACCCTTTGCGGCGGCTCTGTCTATAACATGACTTACTCTTGGAAATAACTTTTTTGCTTCGTCCATATTACCTGCAGCCACATACTCATCAAACTTTTTAACTATGGTTTTAACGCTTGATTTTACCATTCTGTTTCTCAATGTTTTCTTTTCAGTTATCTTTATCCTTTTTATAGCTGATTTTATGTTTGCCAATACATTCACCCCCTCTGTCATATTTTTTACCTGGATCATCTGACTTATTCAAAGAACATATGCCTTCTATAGCAGCAGATTGGGGAAATCCACAATATACTAATTTTTCAACGCCTATTATTATAACATTAAAAATTTGTGGCTGCAAGCTTTAGAATTTACAAAACTTGAATCTGTCGAATGAGTGTTCAAAATAACATAAGTTCATATTACGAATCGAAGATTTGCATGGATGCATAAATATTCTTCAAATATAAAATATGCACCTTAAGAATGTATATTTTTCTTTTGGTATAGTATTGCACGCTATGGAAAAAATATATATAAATATAAAGTATCTACGGAGGGCAAAAACATGTTTAGTATAAGAACGGATCTTGCATTAGAGGCAAGAGAAGCATATAGCAAAGAAAACAAGGGAGAAATACCAGGTGTCGAGGTAGATGTAAAAAAAGAAGAAAACCTTACAGCGACTACTGTTAAAGTGGTGGATAAAAGAGGAGAAAAGGTTATCGGAAAACCTATGGGAACATATATAACCATCGAAGCACCAGAGCTTAAGAATTTTGATCAGGAGCTTTTAGATGATACGAGCAGATACATGGCGAGAGTTCTTGAACCGTTGATTAAGCTTGATAAAGATAAGACCGCCATGGTCGTAGGGCTTGGGAACTGGAATGTAACTCCCGATGCATTAGGACCTAAAGTCGTTTCGAGGCTCATGATTACAAGGCATCTAAAGCAGATGATGTCCCATGATATCGATGATGGCATAAGGCCCGTATGCGCACTTTCGCCGGGAGTACTGGGGATTACTGGAATCGAAACAAGCGAAATAATACAGGGTGTCGTAAATAAGATAAAGCCGGATATCGTCTTGGTTGTCGACTCGTTGGCATCAAGGAAACTATCGAGAGTAAGCACGACGATACAAATTGGGAATACCGGCATAAGTCCGGGATCGGGTGTTGGCAACAAGAGAATGGGTCTGACGCAGAGCATACTCGGTGTTCCCGTAATAGCCATTGGCGTGCCAACTGTCGTAGACGCCGCCACGATGGCCAATGATACGATAGATCTTGTAATCGACGATCTTATCAGGCAAACGGAAAAGGGTAAGGAGTTTTACAATATGTTAAAAAGCCTGAATAAAGATGAAAAGTTCCAGCTTATACAGGAAGTGCTTTCACCATATGCAGAGAATTTAATGGTTACTCCTAAGGATGTTGATTCCATTATAGATAATATTTCAAAGATAATCGCAAATGGGATCAATATCGCTCTTCATCCTTCCATAGATATCAAAGATGTAAACAGGTATATCAATTGATCTTAAAATATAAAATATACCCATGAAGTGAACTGACTGCAAGCTGCAGGGAGCCTTCGGCAAATGTCAGGTTTATTTTATATCATATATGCTGCTAATTATGAATATATTTTCTAAAGGATACAAATGGTGAGGTGGCATATATGATAAATAGAAAAATATATACTCTGTCCAATTTTAAGATGTATGCGTTGATTATTTTTTTGCTGCTGGGAGCATTTTTACTGATTAGAAAGCCACCGATAAATATAACTGCCGGATTGCCCAAGATCGACGTCGAAGGCCAAGAGGACAATATATATAAAATAATAATCGATAAAACCATGCCGATGCTTGATATAAGCATGCAGGAAGATTCTGATAGCAAATTGCCTCAATTCATAGGAAATATTTTTTCAAAATATATATCAAAAATAGATGTATCAAATCCCAAAAATTATCTTAAGTCGGAAATACCACTGCTTGGGCTTACGAATACCAAGCCTTTTAGTGCAAGCATTGCGGCAAGATCAGGAAGTGTAATAAACGCTAAAGGAGACAACCAAGAAAATAAAAACAATAATGAAGTGATTAAAAACAGCGTAAATTTCCCTGACAAGCCTCTGGAAAATGTCAAGATCAACGCCAGCAAGCCGGAAGTTATTATTTTCCACACCCATACTGATGAAAGTTTTACTCCGTCAGCCAAATACAAGTTCAAACTGATAGGAGATTATTATTCGGCAGATAAAAATTATAACGTATGCAGGCTTGGGGAAGAAGTTAAAAACTATATAGAGAAATATTATGGCATAGCTGTCGCACACGATACTACGGTAAATGATATGACAAACGGGGTTCCAAACCGGAGCGGGAGCTATAACAGGGCAAGGCCTGTCGTTGAATCGCTTATAAAAAAATATCCTGAAGCGAAGTTCATAATCGATCTGCATAGAGATGGCGTGACTGATAAAAGCGTTGTAACTGCAAACATAAGGGGAGATCAGGTTGCAAAGACGATGATCGTATTAGGCAAGGGGAATCCACACTGGCAGGAAAATTACTTTACCGCATCAAAGATAAGCCAGAAGATGGAACAACTTTATCCAAGCCTTTTTAAGCGTATAGATTATGCAAATAAGTCTATATATAATCAGGATATCTCCAATAAGATGATACTCATAGAAGTAGGCGCGCAGCTCAATACTTTAGACGAGGCAATCGTTTCTGCAAGGATGCTTGCACGTTCAATAGGAGAAGTCCTTAAAGCCGATTAGTTTTATGCGTATTAAATTGACTAAGGATGCGTTAAGATTATTGAAATAATATTTTTCAGATATAAAATTGTACCCGATAACCAGAATCTATTTCTTATGACGGCGGATGTTTAAAAATAGTAAGTATACTTTGTGTGCACTTTGCAGAAAAGGTGCACGTTTTTTTTGCTGTACCCTTAAATGGGTCCATATTCTTCAAATGATCTTTATACACCCTCCTTAAATTTGCTGTATATTGACACATAACGGTAATTGTTATTATAATTTATTATGATTTAAATTTAATATTTTACTGCAAGGTACAAAATTTGAATCCGGCAAATGAGAGTTTAAAATAACACAGGCTCGAATTACGAATCGGAGTACAATAGTGAATCGGGTGCATATAAGTTATTTCAAGGATATCGTTCCAATATAAAATATACACCCTGTAAAGGAGGAGCAAAAAATGGATAACGATCGTCAAAAGAGAATAAGAAACTTTTGCATAATTGCACATATAGACCATGGAAAATCGACATTGGCCGACAGGCTTATAGAGATGACAGGCACGCTCACAAAACGCGAGATGGATGAGCAGGTGCTCGATAACATGGATATTGAAAGGGAACGCGGGATAACAATAAAAGCTCAGGCTGTAAGGCTTATATACAAAGCCCGCGATGGCAAGGAATATATATTGAACCTTATCGATACTCCGGGTCATGTCGATTTCAATTATGAAGTATCCCGAAGCCTGGCAGCGTGTGAAGGGGCGCTTCTCATAGTTGATGCCACTCAGGGAATACAGGCTCAGACACTTGCAAATTGCTACTTGGCCCTTGAGCATGACCTTGATGTGATTCCCGTTATAAATAAAATAGATTTACCCAGCGCAGACCCTGATGAAACAAAAAAGGAGATAGAAGATATAATAGGACTTGATGCAAAAGACGCTCCTTTGATATCTGCAAAACTCGGCATAGGCATTGACCGGGTATTGAATGCCATAGTGGAAAAAATATCATATCCAAAGGGCGATGAAGATGCGCCGCTTAAGGCTTTGATATTCGACAGCTATTATGACAATTACAAAGGGGTTATTGCCCATATAAGAATTAAGGAGGGCGTCATCAAAACGGGCATGAAAATAAAAATGATGGCGACAGGCAAAGAGTTCGATGTGACAGAAGTCGGTATATTCAGGCCCGATATGGTACCAACAGGGATATTAAGGGCAGGGGAGGTCGGATACGTCGCAGCGAGCATGAAAGAAGTCAGGGATACAAGGGTTGGTGATACGATAACAAGTGCCGAGAGGCCTGCTCTTAAGGCTCTACCGGGATATAGGCCTGCCATACCTATGGTGTTTTGCGGTATTTATCCTGCTGATGGAGCTAAATATAACGAACTCAAGGAATCCCTTGAAAAGCTTCAGATTAACGATGCGGCGCTTTTGTTTGAACCTGAAACATCTGCAGCTCTTGGGTTTGGATTCAGATGCGGATTTTTAGGGCTCCTTCATATGGAGATAATACAGGAGAGGCTTGAGAGGGAATACAACGTTGATTTAGTGACGACGGCTCCAAGTGTAATATATAAAATAATAAAGACGGATGGAACGGAAATGGAAATAACAAATCCTGCAAACATGCCTGATCCGTCGGAGATAAGTTCCATGGAAGAGCCTATTGTAAAAACTACCATAATAACTCCGGCAGATTATACCGGCCCCATAATGGAATTATGTCAGAGCAGGAGAGGAATACTTAAGGATATGCAGTATCTTGAAGAAAAAAGGGTTATGTTTCACTATGAAATGCCTTTAAATGAGATTATTTTTAATTTTTTTGATGCTCTGAAATCAAGGACAAAGGGTTATGCATCCCTTGACTATGAGTTATGCGGTTATAAAAAAGCCGAACTTGTGAAACTCGATATACTGATGAACGGCGAATTAGTAGATGCCTTATCGATGATTGTTCCAAAGGAAAGAGCGTACAACAAGGGAAGAGCTATTACCGAGAAGCTTAAAGAAGTAATGCCGAGGCAGCTTTTTGAAATACCCATTCAGGCGGCTATAGGTTCTAAAATAATAGCCCGCGAAACTGTAAAAGCATTGAGGAAGGATGTGCTGGCAAAATGCTACGGCGGTGATATAACAAGAAAGAAGAAGCTTCTTGAAAAGCAGAAGGAAGGGAAAAAGAAGATGAGGAAGATAGGTACGGTGGAAATCCCTCAGGAGGCATTTATGGCGGTGCTCAAGATAGATTAGGAGGCAAAAGCATGGAAGACATAGGGCTTTATATCCATATCCCATTTTGCAAATCCAAATGTTTTTACTGTGATTTTAATTCATATGCTGGCAAGGAAAAACTTCAGGATGAATATGTAGAATGTCTCATAAGTGAAATGAAGATGAGGTCAAATGTATTAAAAAACAAAAACGTTGTTTCGATATATATAGGCGGAGGCACTCCCACTTATTTGAATCCAGGCGCGTTAAGGAGGCTGCTGCAGTTTATAAAAAGCATGGGGTTTGTAAATATAGAATATTCCTGTGAAGCAAACCCAGGTACGCTGACAGATGAAAAGCTTCATATAATGAAAGAGAACGGTATAAACAGGCTTAGCATAGGGCTGCAGTCTTGGAATAACAAGATACTTGAATTTTTGGGTAGGATACACAGCTTAGAAGATTTTTTAAGCAATTATCAGGTGGCAAGAGCCTTAAAATTCAATAATATAAATATAGATCTTATGTTTTCCATACAGGGGCAGACTGTAGATGAATTTGATAATACATTGGAAAATGTAACGGCATTGAATCCGGAGCATATTTCGTGCTACAGTCTGATTATAGAAAAGGGTACTTTATTTTATGATAAGTATAAAAAAGGCGAGATAAGAGAAATAGATGAAGAAATAGACAGGCAGATGTATTATAACGCTATAGACATTTTAAATGAAAAAGGCTATCACCAATACGAAATATCAAATTTTGCAAGATGCGGTTTTGAATGCAGGCATAATATAATCTACTGGAAGACGAAATCGTATCTTGGAATCGGAGCCGGAGCCCATTCATATCTGGACGGGATGAGGTCGTCCAATGAGGTATTGCCCGAAAAGTATATAAGCAGTATAAAAAAGGGAAAATTGCCTGTATCTCAAAGAGAAGTCCTAACACTTGATGATATGATGGAAGAATTTATGTTCATGGGGCTCAGAATGACAGAGGGAGTATTTTTAAGCGAATTTAAGACAAGATTCAATAAAGATATTTTTGAAATATACGGTAAGCAAATCGAAATGCTGCAAAAATGCAAACTTCTGGATATTAAAGATGGAAGACTTTTTTTAACAAAGAGGGGTATAGACATTTCCAACCAGGTTTTCGTCCAATTTATGTTCTGATTCTGTCCCAAACAAGTTTGCAGATTTTTAAGACTGTGAATCTGGCGAATGGGTGCTCAAAATAACATAAGTTCATATTACGAATTGAAGTAATAGTTTAAAAAGGTATTGACAAAACTATTGGGTAGTGATATTTTTAAAACGTAAATAGTTAGCACTCAATATGAGAGAGTGCTAACAAGTAGAGGTGAGTTTATGGATTTGGATGAGAGAAAGAGGCATATTCTCAAGGCTTTAATAAATGATTATATTGTATCTGCCGAACCTGTGGGGTCCAGGACGATTGCCAAAAGATACAGGCTTGGAATAAGCTCTGCGACTATAAGGAACGAGATGGCAGACCTTGAGGATATGGGATATCTGGAACAACCTCACACTTCTGCGGGAAGGGTCCCTTCAGATAAGGGCTATAGGATTTATGTCGATCAACTTATGGGTGTTGAGAAACTTTCACAGGAAGAAGCTCAATATATAAGGACAAGTATACAAAAAATTGCTATGGGTGAAATAGAAAGAATCATACGGGAAACATCGAAAATATTATCTTTCCTTACGAATTATACTGCGATGGTCATGGCGCCTGAGACAAGAAAAAGCACTTTAAAACGTATTCAATTGGTGTCGATAGATACAACGCATATTGTAGCTATTGCCATTACGAATTTCGGAGTTGTAAAAAGTACAAATATAAGCCTTTCCAAGGCTATAGACATCGATAAACTTGTAGCCATAAACAATCTTTTAAATGATAAGCTGACGGGTCTTACAATTGAAGAGATTAATTTAGAGGTAATAACCAAGATCCAGAGAGAAGTAAGGGGATATAATGAAATATTGAATGAGATATTGCCTATACTTTATGACAGCTTGAAATGTATGGATGATAGAGAAGTTTATCTGGAAGGGAGCTCAAATATTTTCAATTATCCTGAGTATAATGCAATAGAAAAGGCAAGATCCTTCTTGAATATTCTTGACAGAAAGGATATATTGTATAAAATACTTTCATGTGATGACGACGATATAAATATATCCATAGGTCATGAAAACAAATATGATGAAATCAACGACTGCAGCATTATAAGCACTACATATAAAATTGGGGATTATGCTGTTGGAGCCGTTGGTATAATTGGTCCTAAAAGGATGAATTATGCAAAGGTCTTGGCAACGATGGAATACTTTACAACCTGCCTTAACAAAATACTCAAAGACTATTTTGATGGTTAATGATGCGGACATACCTTAAACCTTTGACAATAGGTGTGTCTCATTCATATATAGATTTATAGAGGTGATGATATGACTGAAGAAAAGAATAAAAAAGTCGATAAAGAAAGTGTGTCTGCAGATGATGTAAAAAGTGAAAAAGCAGGAGAAGCTGCAAGCGCAGCTAATATAAAAGATGAAAAAGCAAACAAAGCTGAAGAAGCTGAGGGCAAAAAAGAGGTAGAGTCATCGCAGTCATCAGAAAAGGCAAAGGAAAAGGCCGAAGGTGCAGGCGATAATAAAACAGTTGACGCTCTCAAAGATAAGGTGCAGACATTAGATAGCGAGCTTAAGGAAAAAGATAAACAGCTAAGTCAGTATATAGAACTTGCTCAGAGGATAAAAGCAGAGTTTGATAACTATAAAAAGAGGACTATAAGGGAAAAGGAGCAACTGTATACCGATATATCTGCCAATGTGATTTTAAAATTGCTTCCGGTTGTAGATAATCTCGAGAGGGCTGTTTCATCGGATGCCTCCGACGGGAAGAGCATACTGGAAGGATTAAAGATGATATTGAAACAGATTAAAGATGTGCTCTGCAAGGAAGGCGTAGAGGAAATACAGTCGGTTGGCAAAAACTTCGATCCTAATCTTCATAATGCCGTAATGCATATTGAAGATAAGTCGTATAAGGCCAACACGATAGTGGAGGAGTTTCAGAAAGGTTATAAGTTAAAGGATAAAGTTATAAGACATAGTATGGTTAAAGTTGCTAATTAAAGTTTAAATATATTATTTGCTTTTTAAGGAGGAAAAAATATGGGAAAAGTTATAGGAATAGATTTGGGTACTACATTTTCATGCGTTGCCGTGATGGAAGGTGGAGAGCCTGTTGTAATTCCAAATGCCGAAGGAGCGAGGACAACGCCATCCGTCGTAGCTTTTTCGAAAACAGGAGAGAGGATGGTAGGCCAGGTTGCAAGGCGCCAGGCTATAACTAATCCTGAAAGAACAGTTTATTCGATAAAGAGAAAGATGGGTACCAATTATAAAGTAAATATCGATGGTAAAGAATATACGCCGCAGGAAATATCCGCTATGATACTCCAGAAATTGAAATCAGATGCCGAAAGTTATTTGGGCGAAACCGTCACTCAGGCGGTCATTACTGTACCTGCATATTTTAATGACAGCCAGAGGCAGGCTACGAAGGATGCAGGCAAGATCGCCGGGCTTGATGTTTTAAGGATAATAAACGAGCCGACAGCAGCATCTTTAGCATATGGGCTTGACAAAATGGAAACCAATCAGAAGATACTCGTTTATGATCTCGGCGGCGGTACATTCGATGTATCAATACTTGAACTCGGTGACGGTGTTTTTGAGGTAAAATCAACAAATGGTAATACGCACCTTGGCGGTGATGATTTTGACCAGAAGATAATGGACTATCTTGCAAATAGCTTTAAGAGAGAAAACGGCATCGATTTAAGGAATGACAAAATGGCGCTTCAAAGGTTGAAAGAAGCAGCTGAAAAAGCAAAAATAGAACTGTCGAGTGTTGCAAGCACAAATATCAATTTGCCTTTTATTACTGCCGATGCATCAGGTCCGAAGCATCTTGACATGACATTGACGAGGGCAAAGTTCAATGAACTTACGGCAGATCTTGTTGAAGCGACGATCGGACCGATGGAAAAGGCTTTAAGCGATGCAGGCCTTACTATAGATAAGATAGATAAGATTGTGCTTGTAGGAGGTTCTACAAGGATTCCTGCTGTTCAGGAAAGAGTAAAGAGGTTTACAGGTAAAGAGCCGAGCAAGGGAGTCAACCCAGATGAGTGTGTTGCAGTAGGAGCATCGATACAGGCAGGCGTACTTACAGGAGAAGTTAAAGACATACTGCTTCTTGATGTTACACCTCTTACCCTTGGAATTGAGACGATGGGCGGAGTGATGACAAAACTCATAGACAGGAATACTACCATACCTACAAAGAAGAGCCAGATATTCTCTACTGCAGCAGATGGCCAGAGCACTGTTGAAATTCACGTTCTGCAGGGTGAGAGGCCTATGGCAAGGGATAACAAGACCCTCGGAAGGTTTACATTGACAGGCATACCGCCGGCACCGAGGGGAGTTCCTCAGATAGAAGTTACATTTGATATAGATGCGAACGGTATATTGCATGTTTCTGCAAAAGACCTCGGAACCGGAAATGAACAGAAGATAGTCATTACGGCATCCACAAATCTTACTGACCAGGAGATAGATAAAGCCGTCAAAGAATCTGAAAAATTTGCGGAAGAAGATAAGAAGAGGAAAGAAGATATCGAGGTAAGGAATAATGCTGATTCCATTATATACCAGACAGAGAAGACATTGAAAGACTTAGGCGATAAGGTATCCAGCTCCGATAAGGAAAAGATAGAAGGAAAAGTAAAACAGGTTAAAGATGCTCTGTCAGGTAACGATGATGAAAAAATCAAATCAGCAACAGACGATCTTACAAAGTCATTCTATGATATTTCATCGAGGCTTTATCAGCAGGCAGGCCCGAAAGGACCGGGACAAGGCGGCTTTGGTGCAAACCAGGGCGGAAATAATACAGGAAACAAAGATGACATAAAGGCCGATTATAAAGTAGATGACAACGATAATAAAAATAAAAAGTGATTTTTAACGGTTTTAAAACCAAAGCTGGTGCAACCGGCTTTGGTTTTTCATAGTATTGGAAGCAAAAGCAACAGAAAGGTGGTGGGATATTGGCTAAGGATTATTATGCGGTCTTAGGACTTGATAAAAATGCAACAGAAGAGGATATTAAGAAGGCTTTCAGAAAGCTGGCGCTTAAATACCACCCAGATAGAAATAGAGGAGATAAATCGGCCGAGGAAAAATTCAAGGAAGTAAATGAAGCATACCAGGTATTATCCGATCCTAAAAAGAGAGCGCAATACGACCAATTTGGCACCGCTGACTTTAACGGACAAGGAGATTTTGGAGGCTTCGACTTTGGCGGAGGCTTTCAAGATTTCGGAGGCTTTGGTGATATATTCGATACAATATTTGGCGGAGGCTTTGACGGATTTTCAGGAAAGAGGAATAACGGACCTCAAAGAGGTGCCGATTTGCAATATACTCTAAATCTTTCGTTTGAAGAAGCAGCATTTGGCGTAACAAAAGAGATCGATATAACGAGGGATGAAGACTGCAAGGTATGTTCGGGTACGGGCGCGAAGCCCGGGACAAGGCCGATAACCTGTGACAAATGTAAAGGAACTGGCCAGATAAAGATACAGAGAAGGACCGGTTTTGGAAATTTTGTAACTGTTACGACATGTGATAAATGTGGAGGAAAAGGTACGATTATAAGGGAAGTATGCCCGGAGTGCCATGGCAGCGGAAGAGTAAGAAGACGAAGGAGAATAACCATAAAAGTTCCCGCAGGCGTGGATACCGGAAACACCTTACCGCTAAGAGGTGAAGGTGAACCTGGCATAAGAGGCGGTGACCATGGAGATTTATACGTAAATATAAATGTTCTTCCACACAAGTTGTTCAAGAGGGAAGGATTTGATGTAATTTGCGAGATACCTGTGTCATTCCCTCAAGCGGCATTAGGTTCCGAAATAGATGTACCGACAATCGACGGAATAATAAAATATACGATTCCGGAAGGGACGCAGAGCGGTACGATTTTTAAGATAAGAGGCAAGGGTATTCCGAAGATAAGAGGTTATGGACGCGGAGATGAAATAATCAGGATAATTGTTGAAACGCCAAGAAAGCTCAACGAAAAGCAAAAACAGCTACTAAAGCATTTTGCCGAAGCCTGTGGCGAGGATGTCAATGAACAGAAGAAATCTTTCTTTAACAAAGTAAAAGATGCCTTCGGGATATAAAAATGCTGGCCATATTTAAAAATGGCCGGTATTTTTTGAATTTGTTTTAAATATTCATCAATAGATAATTGGAGGCTGGTTTATGACCGATAAAAAATGGATGGAGATAACAGTAATTACGACAACAGAGGCTGTAGATGCTGTTTCTGAAATTATCTGCGAGCAGGGTGCGAATGGAGTATCAATTGAAGACCCTAAGGATATTATCAATAATAATTCCAAGGCGGGTGAGTGGGATTATATTGATGAAAGACTTTTTACCAAAAACTTAGAAGATGTGAAAATAAAAGGCTACTTGCCGGATGACAAAAGCGTGCATCAGAAGATCGAAAACATTAAAAATGCAGTTGAAAGGCTTGAAGATTATGGCATTAAAAAGGGCAAGGGTGAAATATCAATTAAAAAAGTAGACGAAACAGATTGGGCTAATTCATGGAAAAAGTACTACAAGCCCTTAAAAATAGGAGATCATATAGTCATCAAGCCGTCGTGGGAGAAATATACGGCAAAAAAAGACGATATTATAATTGATTTAGATCCTGGAATGGCATTTGGGACAGGTACTCATGAAACAACGAGGATGTGTATCGGACTGCTTGAGAAATATATAAAAAATAACTCTACAGTATTCGATGTAGGATGCGGTTCAGGCATTCTTTCGATAGCTTCATCAAAGCTGGGCGCAGTTAATGTTACTGGCATTGATATCGATGGAGTGGCTGTAAGAGTTGCCAGGGAAAACATCAGGCTAAACGGCGCAGAAAATATAAGGATACTCCATGGAAACCTGCTGGATGCGGTTCACGGGAAAGCCGATATAATTGTAGCTAATATCATCGCTGACGCAATAATTAAGATATCCGAAATCGTTCCAAAATTTCTTAAGGAAGGCGGAGTTTTTATATCATCTGGCATAATAAGCGACAGGTTGTCGGATACAAGGGATGTCCTGCTTAATAATGGATTTAAAATAATAGAGATTAAAGAAATGGGAGAATGGGTTGCAATAGCATCAACTGTGGAGAGAAAAGAAAATGCATAATTTTTTTGTGGCTTGTGATGCTGTACATGACGGCGTAATAGAGATAAGCGGTGATGATGCCTCTCATATCTCAAAATCCCTGAGGTTATCCGCGGGGAATGAGATTACAGTATCCGACGGCAATGGTAATAGTTATCTCTGCCTTATTTCCTCTGTGAACAAAAAGGCGATAACTTGTAAAATAATTAAAAAATCCCAATCGAATACTGAACCGCCTATAATAGTTGATTTATATCAAGGAATACCAAAGGCATCAAAAATGGATTTGATCGTGCAAAAATGTACCGAGATAGGGATAAATTCGATTATACCTGTTGAGACTGAGAGGACTGTTGTAAAATTAAAAGATGGGTATGATTTAAAAAACAAGCTTGAAAGATGGCAGAGGATTGCTGAAGAGGCGGCAAAGCAAAGCAGAAGAGGGCATATACCATCGATCATGGAGCCTGTCTTGTTCAAGAATGCCCTTGAAGATATTTCAAGTTATGATCTTGGAATTATTCCTTATGAGGAAGAACATGGAGTGGGGCTGAAAGAAGCGTTAAAATATAAAAATAATGCGCATAAAATAATGATCTTTATAGGTCCTGAAGGTGGTTTCAGCGATTCTGAGATACTTACGGCAAGGGTAAAAAACGTTTTGCCTGTAACAATGGGGCCTAGGATATTAAGGACGGAGACCGCCGGATTTGTATGCCTTTCGATTATAATGTATGAAATTGGCGACATGGGATGAGAAGCGTTCAAAATAACATAATCCTATTTATGCCTGATTTCAAATTGCGAATTGAAGGTAAAAGTAAAGATGAAATCACGGAACACAAGAAAAAGACTATAGGCAAGTAATTGTTGTATTCGTGTACTGCAAGGAGGATCTTGATGAATCCTGATTATAAAAAAACGGTACATGCCTGTTTTACCGGATATATTGTACAAGCAATTGTCAATAATTTTGTACCTCTTTTATTTTTGACTTTTCAGAATGGCTACTATATTCCCTTATCGAAAATTACTATGCTTGTCACCGCTAATTTTGGTCTGCAACTGGTGATCGACTTTCTGTCTGCGGGTTTCATTGATAAGATAGGCTATCGTGCGTCAGCTGTAATTGCACATGTTTTATCAGCAACTGGCTTGATTTGTCTTACGATTTTGCCCGGATTGTTTTCTGACCCGTTTGTGGGTCTGTTGATGGCCGTCATTATTTATGCTTCAGGCGGGGGCCTCCTTGAGGTTTTGATTAGCCCAATCGTGGAGGCATGTCCAACTGATAACAAAGAAAAAACAATGAGCATTTTGCACTCGTTTTATTGCTGGGGGCATGTTGGCGTGATTCTGTTTTCCACACTGTTTTTCAGCCTGTTTGGGATCAAAAATTGGAAAATACTTGCCTTGTTATGGGCATTGATACCTATTACCAATGTTTATACTTTTATGAAAGTACCGATAGCTCCTTTGATTGCGGAAGATGAGAAGGACCTTACCGTTAAAGAACTCATACAGAGAAAGGCTTTCTGGATTTTAATGCTTTTAATGATGTGTGCCGGGGCTTGTGAGCAAGCCGTAAGCCAATGGGCGTCTGCATTTGCGGAGCAGGGACTTGGAGTCAGCAAAACGATTGGCGATCTTGCTGGCCCCATGTTTTTTGCGATGATGATGGGAGTAACAAGACTGATCTATGGCAAACACGGGGAAAAGATCGATTTGAATAATTTTATGGTTTGCAGCGCTGTTCTTTGCATATGTTCCTATGTTGTTATTTCTCTGTCACCGTTACCGGTTCTCGGGCTTATCGGTTGTGGATTGTGCGGCTTATCCGTCGGCATCTTGTGGCCTGGGACTTTCAGTATGGCATCTGCGACCATAAAAGGCGGTGGGACTGCCATGTTTGCATTTCTCGCCCTTGGGGGTGATTTAGGATGCTCGGCAGGGCCAACATTTGTAGGTCTGGTATCCAGCGCAGCAGGTGATAATTTAAAGGCGGGCATCCTCGCAGGAATTGTATTTCCAGCCGTTCTCCTTTTTGGTATTTCACTAAAAAGAAAGATACAAAAAGCATAGAATTTTACATGTATCGTCTTGTGCTACGGCCAGATATATCCATACATTTTGCTTGACGGGAATTAAACCATTTAATATAATCAAGTAAAACCGGTTTAGAAGGGTAGAGAAAGATAAAAGATGGAAAATAGTAATGAAAAAGTTGATATAACTCTCAGCAATGATGAATTCTATAAGAAGTATGGACGGAAAAAGACCATAGGTGCATTTACTCTCGGATGCAAGGTAAATAGCTTCGAAACCGAGGCTATGATTGAGCTGTTCAGAAAAGCAGGATATGAAATTGTAGACTTCGACGAACCTGCGGATATATATGTAATAAACACATGTACTGTAACGAGCTCGGGAGATAAAAAATCCAGGAATATGATAAGAAGGGCAAAGAGGAATAATGCGAATGCAATAATAGCGGTTACAGGATGCTATTCGCAGGTATTCCCTGAAAAGGTAATGGCTATACCGGGTGTGGATATCGTTATAGGTACCGACGACAGGAAAAAGATCATCGATTTTGTGGAAGAATATAAAAAAAATAATGTCAAAATAAAACATGTTAGCGATATAATGAAAGTGAAAAAGTTTGAAGAATTAGATATAGATCAATACAGGGATAAAACAAGGGCTTTTTTAAAAATACAGGATGGCTGCAACAGGTTTTGTTCTTATTGCATGATCCCTTATGCGAGGGGGCCTATAAGAAGCAGGGAACCCGAAAATGTCTTAAATGAGGTGGAAAAGCTATCAAAAGCAGGCTTTAAGGAAATCATACTGTCAGGTATACACATCGCATCATACGGCGTTGATCTTGGGAATATAAATTTAGTTGATATAATTGAAAAAATTGAATATATTGATGGTATAGAGAGAATAAGAATAGGTTCTGTTGAACCGGTATTTTTTAAAGATAATATAATTGAGAGGCTAAAAAAAATAAAAAAATTATGCAGGCATTTTCATCTTTCGCTTCAAAGCGGGTGCGATGCGACACTTAAGAGAATGAACCGGAGGTATACCGCCGCCCAATATGAAGACATCGTAGAGAAATTGAGGGATGCATTTCCCGGAGTTTCAATAACTACCGATATTATCACAGGTTTTCCAGGCGAGACTGATGAAGAATTTAATGAAACATATAATTTTTTAAAAAGGTTGGAGCTTTCTAAAACCCATGTTTTCAAATATTCACCGAGAAGAGGTACGCCCGCTGCAAAATTCAAGGGGCAGGTTTCTCCTGAAGTAAAGGAAAAAAGGAGCAATATGTTGCTTAAGCTTAATGAGATCAATGAAAAAAAGTTTATCGATAAATTTATTGGCGGAACTCTTGATGTGCTTTTTGAACAGAGAGTAAAGGAAGATGCTGATTATTTGGAAGGTTATAGCGATAATTATATAAACATAAGGATAAAATCGAACGATAATAAACTGATAGGCAATATAAAAAAATGTGTTTTAGAGAAGAGCATGGGTGAATATGCCATAGGACATTTAGCTTTTTATGGAAGATGATGATTTGAAGGCGATGCTTGCAACGTTCAACCGATGATATATTTGCTTAAAAATGAAGGAGTTTTATATGATTTGTTGAATTAAGATAATATGTTATGTATTATAAAAAGGGAAAGATATTTTTCTAAACAGCAGAATGAAATGTTTTTCTCATACACGAGCTTAAATTTAAATTAACTTGACTTGAGAATGCATCAAAATGGGAGGTGAAAAAATGTCGGAATGTGTTTTTTGTCTGATAGCGCAGAAAAAGATTCAGAGCGAGATAGTATATGAAGATGAAGATATTTTAGCTTTTAAAGACATAAAACCCGAAGCACCTGTTCATATTATTGTTATTCCCAAAAAGCATATATCATCTGTCATGGATTTAAATGATGAGAATATATCAATAGTTTCAAAGGCGTTCAATGCTATAAAGTCGATTGCGGAAAAATACAATATAGCAAAAAGCGGATTCAGGATTGTTGCAAATTGCGGCAAAGACGGAGGGCAGAGTGTTATGCATCTGCATTTTCATTTGCTTGGCGGCAGAGATCTCAAGTGGCCTCCAGGCTAAATAAAACTTTAATTGGCGGCTGACGTATCCACCAAAACACATCCCATATTAAAGTTGTAAGTTGAAGGGCCGAAAGTTTGCTAAAGTCGAATAAACTGCAGTATTGACTTTATTTGGCTAATTAAGCTATAATAAAAATTGTGCTATTTATATCCCGCAAAATTGCAGCATAATATAGATTTTTATATTAAGCACAATTGTTAATATTGGAGGGAGGGAAAAATAGATGTCAGAAATCAAGGTTGGCGAAAACGAGTCATTAGAGAGTGCTCTTAGAAGATTTAAAAGAAAATGTGCACGGGCTGGCGTATTAGCTGAAGTTCGCAAGAGAGAGCATTATGAAAAGCCAAGTGTTAGAAGGAAGAAAAAATCCGAAGCAGCAAGAAAGAGGAAATTTAAGTAATTTAATATATAAAAAGGAGGGGTTAAGTTGTCCCTCAAAGAAAGACTTAAGGACGACTGGAAGGCTGCCTTGAAAGGCAGAGAAAACTTCAAAGCCGGAGTTATTTCTATGGCAAGAGCTGCTATATTGCAGTCCGAAAAAAGTGATGGCAAAGCCCTTGATGATGACCAGGTAATTGCCGTTTTATCAAAGGAAATAAAGCAAAGGAAAGAGTCAATTGTGGAATTTGAAAAAGGCAAAAGGCCTGACCTTGTAGAGCAAACCAAAAAGGAAATAGAGATATTACTTGATTACCTTCCTCAGCAGTTAACGAAAGATGAGATTAATGAGATTGTCAGAGAAGCAATAATCGAAGTGGGAGCAAATAGCATAAGGGATATGGGCAAGGTTATGACAAATCTTCAGCCGAAGGTTAGGGGAAAAGCCGATGGCAGAGTTGTCAGCCAGATAGTAAAAGAACAGTTGATGTAATATATAAAACACCTGTACAAACAGGTGTTTTTGTATTTTTTGGAATTATTGATTATATGTAGCATAAAAATATTATATGAAACAGTTATCTTCAAATCATATTCTATGGAAGTGGGTACAGTGATTAAAAGGCCGGGAAAACTCAGGGAACGATTTGCAGAAATACTGGAATTGCCGGAAGATATTGTGATGAATATTCCGAGAGTGACAATAGTAGGAAATTCCGAGATAGATATTGAAAATCACCGCGGTTTAATTGAATACAGCAGTCAGACTATAAGGATAAACACGAGCATAGGAATATATAAAATAACCGGCCTGAATCTTGAAATAAAAAATATCTTAGCAGAAGAGATAGTTATTACAGGCCAGATAGAGAATATAGATATATCAGGTTAGGGGTGTCTGTAAAATGAGAGAAAGCATTAATAAATATATGAAAGGTTATCTCACAATAAAGGTTGAAGGCCTCGATATAGAGAGATTCCTCAATATGTCGGTAACAAATAAGATATATCTCTGGGACATAAAACGCATCAGCTTTACCGAAGTTTTGATGAAGATAAATATAAAAGGATATAGATCGCTTAAAAGAATATCCAGAAAAACGGGATGTCGAATATCTATTGTTGAAAAAAAAGGCTTCCCATTTTTTTTATCGAGACTTGGTAAAAGAAAGATGATGGCGGCAGGTTTTTTAATATTTGTGGCTTTGATAATATGGCTTTCCTCATTTATATGGAGCGTAAGAATAACAGGCGTAGAGGGAATAAGGACGCAGGATGTAACCCAAAATTTGTCCGCATTGGGGGTGAGGCCTGGAGCTCCTAAATTAAATATTGCAGTAGCAGATGTTGAAAACAATATGCTTATAAGGATGAGCAGTTTATCATGGATAAAAATAAAATTAATCGGAACAAGGGCGGAAGTTCAGGTGAAGGAAAAGGTACCGGCCCCCGAAATGGTGCCTGTGGACAAACCATGTAATATTGTTGCAAAAAGGGATGGGATAATTGAAAAAATTGCGTCTACGAACGGAGACGTAGTTGTTTCACAAGGGGACCCCGTAAGAAAGGGACAACTGCTTGTTACAGGCGCTATAGACAGGGAAAATGCCGGAAGAAGATATGTTCATGCCTCAGCGGAGATCCTTGCCAGAACATGGTATGACGGGAGTGCCGCGGTTCCGCTCAAGAGCCAGAAAAATATCCGAACAGGCAGGAAAGCTCAAAGCATATATATTATTTCAGGATCAAAGAAATATATGTTAAAAAAATTAAACATTCCATATAAAAGTTATGATAAAATAGAAAGAAGTACAGGATTAATTGATACCGATGTTTTTCAGCTTCCTGTCCGGATTGTGATAGAAGATTATTATGAAACAATCGCTAAAAATATGGCAATAACTAAAGAAGAAGCACAAAAGCAGGCATTGGGTATCGCTGAGAAATCTATCCTCGACAATATTTCAAAAAGTGCTAAGATTATTGATAAAAAAGTGAGCGCAACTATAAAGGAAGGTGTGGCTGTAGCTAATGTAACCATAGAGACTATGGAGGACATAGGAGCCAGCGAGGAGATAAAATAATTGCACATGAATAACTTGTCTTCGATAAATAAGGAGGATTAAAACTTGGCGGAAAGTGTTAAAGAAGCAAATGTAAAGGTCAATAATATAAATGAAGTGGCTCTTTTATTTGGGAGCTTTGATTCAAATATAAAATTGGTCGAAAAACAGTATGGAGTGAATATTTTAAACAGAAGCGATGAAATAAAGATTACAGGAAAAGAGCAGGGAGTTTTAAAGGCCGTGAAGGTCATAAATAAACTCATCGATATGATCAAGGATGGTGAAGAGATTACAGAGCAGAGCGTAAATTATCTGATTGAACTTGTAAACGAGGGAAACGAGGATAAGATAAAAGATTTAATGGATGATGTTATATGTTTTACATCTAAGGGAAAGGCTATCAGATGTAAAACAATAGGGCAAAAAAGATATGTAGAATCCATACAGAAAAATGACGTCGTATTTGGGATAGGGCCTGCAGGTACCGGAAAGACTTATCTTGCGATAGCTATGGCGGTATCGTTTCTAAAGAATAAAAGAGTGAGCAGGATTGTTCTTACAAGGCCTGCCGTTGAAGCAGGCGAAAAGTTAGGTTTTCTTCCAGGCGATTTGCAGGAAAAGATAGACCCTTATTTAAGGCCTCTTTATGATTCTCTGTATGATATACTTGGAATAGAAACGTTCACAAAATATATGGAAAGCGGGGTAATTGAAGTTGCTCCTCTTGCATATATGAGGGGAAGAACCCTTGACGATTCTTTTATCATACTTGATGAGGCGCAAAATACTACTCCGGAGCAGATGAAAATGCTGTTGACGCGTTTTGGATTTGGCTCGAGAGTTGTTGTAACGGGGGATATAACGCAGATAGATCTTGGGAAAGATAAGACTTCAGGTTTAAAGCATGTTATCAAAGTGCTTAAGAATATAAACGGTATTGATTTTGTATATTTGACATATAAAGATGTAGTAAGGCACAGGCTTGTAATGGAGATCATAAAGGCATACGAAAGGTACAGCAAGGCAACTGATGGGGAATCCTGATAGGAGGAATAACAATGGATTTACAGAGGAATACTGTAGGCTCAAAACAGATTTTTAAAAATTTCAACTGGTTTATGAAAAATAGAAGATTCCAGCAGGTAACTATAGGAATCGCGATATTTATCATAATCTATGCATTGATTGCGACAAGTTTGACCCCTCAAAAATATAATCTGCATCCAAATGAGTATGCAACTGAAGATATTATTTCTCCAAAAGACGTAATAAACGAAGTCGCTACGAATAAAAAAATAGAACAAGCCATAGCGGATGTAGGAGAGATATATACGCCTGATAGAAATATTCAAAAACAGGCAATAGATAAGGCCAATAGCTTTTTTAACAAGGTACTTGAGGTACAGGCCATGCAGATTAGTCCGGATGAGAAAAATAAAGATGAAATAAGGGTTAATAAATTAAGCAGCGAATCGCCCATAAAATTGGCAAAGGATGATTATATTACAGCCGTACAGGCGAGCAAGGATGATATCAATTCTTTAAGGACCAGGGTTATAGAGTATCTCAATGCGGCATTTGAAAAAAATATAAACGATAATGAGAATGACCTTAAGGAAAAGAAACAGGATTATTCATATGCCATGTCCAATCTTGTTTTGCGGAAGGATTTGAAGGATCTCGGAACTAATATAGGATTTATGCTGATCAAGCCTAATATGGTTCTCGATATAAATGCGACCCAGGACAAACAGAACGAAGCAAAAGAAAAAGCTAAACAAAGTCCGGTTATGGTAAAAAAATATCAAAAAATAGTCGGAAAAGGCGAGCTTGTAACGGAAGAGCAAATATCCATACTGAAGAGCCTTGGGCTTTTGGAGGAGCAGAGCAAAATAGACTTTTCACTTTATATAGGCGTAGGCATATTGGTTGCACTTCTTGAAATGCTTGTGATAGTCTATATAAACAGGTTTGCTCATGAAATACTGAACAGCCCCGGAAAGCTGATTCTCATATGCTCCATTGTCGTAATAGAATTGCTTATTGCTAAATTTGCATATTCAAAATCGATTTCGGGATTTCTAATACCTACCGCTTTTGCGACGATGACTATATCTATTTTGATGAAACATCGTTTTGCATTGGTTTTAAATATCGCCTTATCCACTTTTATCACTCTTATGACGGGTTACAATATAGATGTGTTTATCGTAGGGCTGATAGGTGGCAGCGCGGGAGCCATTATCGCATCCAAAATGCATCAGAGAAATGATATTTTAATCGCCGGAGTAATCATAAGCGGAATAAATACCCTTGCGATATTTGCTACAAGTTTAATCAACAGTACCATGACGAAAGTGGTATTGCTGCAAAGCCTTCTCGGTTTGGTGAATGGAGGCCTCGCTACAATATTTACCATAGGATTGCTTCCATTTTGTGAAACTATTTTCGATATAGTAACACCGATGAGGCTTTTAGAGCTTTCAAACCCCAATCAACCATTGTTAAAGAAGCTTTTATTCGAAGCACCGGGTACCTATCATCATAGCGTGCTTGTGGGGAACTTGGCGGAGGCTGCAGCCGATGCCATTGGTGGAAATTCACTCCTCGCAAGAGTGGGGTCGTATTATCATGACATAGGTAAGATCAAAAGGCCTTATTTTTTCAAAGAGAATCAGCTTACAAACGAAAATCCACATGATAAGATTACTCCAAGTTTAAGTACTCTTATAATAACAAGCCATATTAAAGACGGAGTTGAAATGGCTAAAAAAAGCAAGCTCCCTTCTCAGATAATAGATATAATAAAGCAGCATCACGGTACGACGCTGGTAAAATATTTTTATGTAAAAGCTGTAAACGGCGGAGATATACATGAAGAAATAGATAAAGAGCAATTCAGGTATGAAGGGCCAAAGCCTCAGACGAGGGAGGCAGCCATTGTTATGTTTGCTGATTCAGTAGAAGCCGCGGTGAGGTCCATCCAATCGCCCACGAAAATGAATATCGAAGAGATGGTAAGAAAAATAGTAAACGAAAAATTGGAAGACGGCCAGCTTGAGGAATGCGATATCACCATAAAGGATATAAATAAAATAATCAAGGCCTTCTTAAATGTATTAAACGGGATATATCACGACAGAGTGGAGTATCCGAGTATTACCGCGGAAGAAAAGGATGATGATTTGTTTGACTCTTTTAATAGATGACAGGCAAAAGAAATTTAAAACAGATGAATTAGAAGGGCTAGTCAAAATAGCTGTAGAAAACACTATAAAGCATGAAGGAATGAAAAAAAAATGTGAAGTCAGTATTATTTTTATAGATAATGAAGAAATTAAAAGGATAAATAAAAACTTCAGGGGAATTGATAAAATTACAGATGTATTATCTTTTCCTCAAATAGAGTATAAAAATAATCTCATGGGTTCCGATATAGATAATATGGATCTCAATACCGGCGAACTTGTTTTAGGGGATATAGCCATATCACTTGACAGGGCATATGAACAATCCATAGAATACGGCCATTCATTCGAGAGGGAAGTCGCATACTTAACGGTTCATGGGATGCTTCATCTTCTGGGGTTTGACCATGAAACCGAAAGCGAAAGAAGGATCATGAGGAAAGAAGAAGAGGATATTCTTGCAGGCATTGGCCTTACAAGATAAATTGGAGAAAACCATGAAGGCTAAGAGGATCACTGATAGTTTTAATTATGCAATACAGGGAATAATCTATACGCTGCGAACGCAGAGAAATATGAGAATCCATTTTGCAATTGCTGCTGCTGTATTATGCATCAGTCTTTTTTTTGATTTGTCTAAAATGGAGCTTTTAATACTTTTTATTTCTATTACTTTTGTAATAGTCATGGAATTGATAAATACGGCAATAGAAGCTACGATAGATATATTTGTAAATTATTATCATCCTTTAGCGAAGATAGCTAAAAATGTCGCAGCAGGTGCTGTGCTGGTGTCCGCATTAAATGCGATTCTGGTAGGTTACCTTTTGTTTTTTGATAGGCTAATGCCTGTGACGCAGATTGTTATATATAAAGTTAAAAATTCACCTCCCCATACGATATTTATATGCCTTGCAATCGTGATGATTGCTGTTATAAGCTTGAAAGCATATTTCGGAGAAGGAACGCCTCTGCGCGGCGGAATGCCGAGCGGCCACAGCGCCATCGCATTTTCTATCGCAACGATGATTTCACTTCTTACAAAGGATTTGTTGATTGCAACTCTTGCTTTTTTTATGGCGTTTCTTGTCGCACAAACAAGGATCGAATCTAAAATCCACTCGGTACTTCAGACTGTAATAGGCGGCATCCTAGGTATTACTGTAACGATATTGATATTTGTCGTCTTTTAAAGAGAAAGCAAGACCTTTTAAAACTTGAATCTGGCGAATTAGTGTTTAAAATCGAAATAATATATGTACACCTTTACGGTTCGAAGTTCTTTACATATTTTATGGCAATTGATATAATTTAGTTGACAGAATTCGGTAAGGAAAGCTGGTTATGTTTTTGCTTGAGAATCAAGAGTTATTGCAGGTGGTTAAATGGATATAAGACAACTGATTGAATCTTCGATGAAAGCCAAGGAAAATGCATATGCACCGTATTCCAAATTCAGAGTTGGAGCGGCCCTGCTTGCAAAAGACGGCAGGATTTATACAGGTTGCAATATTGAAAATGCATCATATGGTGTTACCAATTGCGCCGAAAGGACTGCAATATTCAAAGCTGTTTCCGAAGGGGTAAAAGATTTTATTTCTATCGCTATTAATAGCGATAGCGATATGTTTGTGCTGCCCTGTGGTGTCTGCAGGCAGGTAATGGCTGAATTTTCATATGATATGAAAGTATATATATCCAATAGATACGGAGAATATAAAGAGTATAGTTTAAAGGATCTGTTTCCAGTACCGTTTACGAAAAACGATTTAGAATAATGGAGGAGAATTTCTTGACAGAAATATTTAAATCAGGGTTTGTAACAATCGCAGGAAGGCCCAATGTAGGTAAATCGACACTTATGAACCGTTTCCTAGGAGAAAAGGTTTCAATTGTGTCAAATAAACCTCAAACTACGAGGAACAATTTACAAACGGTTTTGACCGAGAAGAATTATCAGATAGTTTTTATCGATACGCCCGGTATTCACAGGCCGAGGCACAGGCTTGGCGAGTATATGGTAAAAGCAGCTCAGAATACTTTTAATGACGCTGATATAATACTGTTTATGATCACGCCTTCAAAGGAAATCAATGCGGCAGATAGTAAAATAATCGAGCATTTCAGAGATGAAAATGCATCTGTAATACTCACTATCAACAAAGTCGATGAGTATACAAAAGAGGAACTTGCAAAAACGATAGATATATATAAATCATTATATGATTTTAAGGAAATAGTTCCGATATCTGCGCTTAAGGGCATAAATACCGATACCCTTCTTAAAATTTTAGTGGAGAATTTGCCGGAGGGTCCTAAGTATTTTCCCGATGATGTATTGACCAATCAAAATAAAAGATTTTTAGTATCGGAGATAATAAGGGAAAAGGCACTTCAATTTTTAAGGGAAGAAGTTCCCCATGGTATAGCTGTTGAAGTGGAACATATGAAGAGGGAAGAGAAGAAAAACTTAATCGATATCAGTGCGGTGATATACTGTGAAAAGGAATCGCACAAAAGCATCATAATAGGTAAAGACGGACGGATGCTAAAAAACATAGGCATTAAGGCAAGGGCCGATATAGAAAAAATTCTTGATTCTAAAGTATACCTGAATCTATGGGTCAAAGTAAACAAAGACTGGAGAGACGATCCATCATCTTTGAAAAGACTTGGCTACAGTTTGAAAGCGTAAAACTCTTCCATGTATAATCTAAATCAGCATGGAAAATATAAATTTGTAGATAAATATATCTTCAATTCGTAATTTGAAATTTAGTATGGATGAAACTTATATTTTATGAATGACGAATGGAAGTGAATATATTCAAATCCTTAAAGGGGAGTAAGTATTTTAATAATAATTGCTCATAAGGGGGAGTTACATGCTGGATAAGGTGGTGTGGAAGTTTTTTGAAAAGACAGGTAATATAGATATTTATCTTATGTATAACGATATTAAAAATACCAATCAGTTAAAAACTGCTGAAAAAAATAATAAAGATGAAGCTGATTCAAAAAATATAAAATGATATTCTTAAAGGGGCGGTAAAGATGCCACTTGTTAAAGCCCAGGGCATTGTAATGAAGCAGATAAATTTGGGTGAAGCGGATAAAATTATCACCCTTTTTACAGACAGAATCGGAAAAATTCAAGCAGTTGCCCATGGGGCAAGGAAACCTAAAAGCAAGTTTTTAGCGTCAACACAGCTTTTTTCATATGGTGAATACGTAATGTATAAGGGTAGAAGCCTTTACACCATAAATCAAGCGGACGTAAAGGAGTCGTTTCAGAATCTCTTAGGGGATTTATATACTCTTACCTATTGCTCATATATACTTGAACTTTCCGATGTGCTTACTCAAAATGACGAGAGGAATACCGATTTATTTGCTTTGATTTTAAAGACATTTTATTTAATGTCGGAGGGCAGAATTGATCGTGATATTCTGACTATGGCATTTGAGATAAAGTCTATGTCTATATCAGGTTATATGCCTGGATTGTACAGGTGCATGATATGCGATACCGACAATAAGCTCACTGCATTTTTAAGCCAGGCCGGCGGATTGGTATGTGAAAAATGCGCGGATACGAGCAGTAACAGCATAAGAATTGACCGCTCTACGATAAATATCATGAGATATATTTTAAAGACGCCGCTGGAAAAGTTGAATACCATAAGGATTTCAATTGAAAACAAAAATGAAATCAAAAAAGTCATGAAAGATTATATAAAATATTATCTGGAAAGGGAATTTAAAAGCTTAGACTTTTTAAACGATATAAAAAGTGTGGAAAACCTATAGGTCTGTGTTAAAAAAATTATAGAGGTGATTTTTGTGGATATTGAGTTGGAAAAGGTCGATATTGTAAGAGAGAGAACGAAGGTAAACTACGAAGATGCAAAAGAAGCTCTTTTAAAAGCAAACGGCAATGTTTTGGATGCGATTATTTATATTGAAAAGAATCAGAAAAGCTTTGCCGATTCGGTCGGAGATGTAGGCAACGAATTCGCCGAAGCGATAAAGAATATAATAAAGAAGGGAAATGTAACCAGGATCAAGATAAAAAAGGATGGCAAAGTTATTTTGAATATACCTGTCGGCGCGGGAATTGTCGGTGGGGCCATAGGCATATATTATATGCCTGCTGTTGTTGCAATAGGTGCTCTTGCAGCAGTATTTACCAAAATTGAAGTCGAGATCGAAAGGCCGGATGGCAAGGTTGAAGTAGTTAAAGATATAATGAAGAATGCCGGTAAAGAGAAAACTTCTAAAGAGCATAATGACGAAGCATAAATTTAATTAGAATAGAAATATTTAATAAATTCCGCTGCTTTCGGAGTTTATTTTTTTTATCCGTGGCAAAAATTTAATATGGTTATATTTAAACTAAATAATTATCATTTTTAAAATATCACGGGTACATGTTTTGGATATGAAGAATATTATGGAAGGAGATTTTATGTTTTGCCATACGAGTAATTAAAACTGTGTCGCTTTATACATCCATTTGGGCATTATTTGAAGTTTGTGCTAAGTTATTTAGGCAGATATGTCGAATATTTTTAAAAAGATATTTACTAAAAATGACTATATATATATAATAATAGTTGTGTTTGTATTTTAAATATCATAGTGATATTTAAAATACAAACACAATTTGGCCGCTTTTTGATTTATGAAAGGACACTTTTTTTCTTACATATTAAATTGAAAGTGTTTAACACAAAATAACAGTTTAGGGGGCATTTAAACATGGATAAGAAAAAATACGTATACCTTTTTAGTGAAGGTAATGCACAAATGCGTAATCTTTTGGGCGGAAAAGGTGCAAACTTAGCAGAGATGACGGTAATAGGGCTTCCCGTACCTAAGGGATTTACCATTTCTACGGAAGCTTGTATAAGTTACTATGAAGACGGGGAAGTTATCAACGATGATATATTAACCCAAATCGAAGATCATCTTAAAAATCTTGAAGCTCTTACTAAAAAGAAACTGGGAGACGCAAAAAATCCATTGCTTGTTTCGGTGCGTTCAGGTGCAAGAGTTTCCATGCCAGGTATGATGGATACAATATTAAACTTGGGTTTGAACGACGAAACTGTATTAGGCCTTGCGGCTCTTACACAAAATGAAAGATTTGCATATGACAGTTACAGGCGTTTTGTGCAGATGTTCAGCGACGTTGTCATGCAGATCGAAAAGCCTAAGTTTGAAGCTATTTTAGATGAGGTAAAGGCGGAAAATGGTGCAAAATACGATACTGATCTAAATGCTGATAATTTAAAAGAAGTTTTAAAAAGATTTAAAGAATTATACAAGAAGGAAAAAGGTGTTGACTTCCCGCAGGATCCAAAAGTTCAGTTAATAGAAGCTGTCAAAGCTGTTTTTAGATCATGGAACAACCCAAGGGCCATTACTTATAGAAGGCTGAATGATATCCCGGGAGATTGGGGTACAGCCGTTAACGTACAGCAGATGGTATTTGGCAATATGGGGAATACATCGGGAACAGGTGTTGCATTCACAAGAAATCCTGCAACAGGTGAAAAAGCTATTTTTGGTGAATATCTTGTCAATGCTCAAGGTGAAGATGTTGTTGCCGGCATAAGAACTCCTCAGCCGATCACCAAGATGAAAGATGATCTTCCGGAGGCTTATACTGAGTTCATGAGGATTGCCCAACTCCTTGAAAATCATTACAAGGATATGCAGGATATGGAATTTACGGTTGAACAGGGGAAGTTGTTCTTCCTGCAGACGAGAAACGGGAAAAGGACTGCCCAGGCTGCTTTAAAGATCGCTGTTGATCTTGTAAAGGAAGGACTTATAACAAAAGAAGAAGCAATATTGAAAGTTGAACCTAAGCAACTGGATCAGGTACTTCATCCTACTTTTGATACTACAGAGTTAAAAAATACAAAACCGATTGCCAAAGGACTTCCGGCATCTCCAGGAGCTGCGAGTGGTAAGATTGCATTTACCGCTGAGGAAGCAAAGAGCCGCCATAAATCAGGTGAGAAGGTCGTACTTGTAAGGCTTGAAACATCTCCAGAAGACATAGACGGAATGGTTGCTGCAGAAGGTATATTGACTGTAAGAGGTGGTATGACATCCCATGCTGCTGTTGTAGCGAGAGGAATGGGAAAATGCTGCGTAGCCGGATGCGGACAGATCAATGTAGATGAAGAAGCAAAGAAACTTACTGTTGGAGGAAAAACATACGGGAAAAACGATTATATTTCCTTAGATGGGTCGACAGGTTATGTATATGATCATGCTATAAAGACTGTAAGACCTCAAATAACAGGATATTTTGCAACATTTATGTCATGGGTTGATGAGATAAGAAAACTTAAGGTTAAAGCAAATGCTGATATCCCAAGGGATGCTAAAGTTGCCGTAGAGTTTGGAGCAGAAGGCATAGGACTTTGCAGGACAGAGCATATGTTTTTTGCTGAGGATAGGATACCTGCTGTAAGGGAAATGATAGTTGCAAAGACTGTAGAGCAAAGGAAAAAAGCTCTTGCAAAGATTCTTCCAATGCAAAGACAGGACTTTATCGGATTATATGAAGCTTTGGGCGATAAGGGTGTTACTATAAGATTCCTCGATCCGCCGCTGCATGAATTCGTGCCTCACGATGACGAAAGCATTAGGGAGCTGGCAGACCAGATGGGGATCAAATTTGAAGAATTAAAGGAAACTATTGCTGGTCTCCATGAGTTTAATCCTATGATGGGACATAGGGGCTGCAGGCTTTCAGTTACTTACCCGGAGATTGCTGAAATGCAGACAACTGCTATAATAGAAGCTGCTATATATGTGACAAAGAATAAGGGAATTAACATCGTGCCGGAGATCATGATACCTCTCGTCGGTGAAGTTAAGGAACTAAAATATGTAAAAGATATTGTGACAAAGACTGCGGATGCATTGATCAAAAAATCAGGAATAAAAATGAAATATCTGGTTGGAACAATGATAGAGGTGCCAAGAGCTGCTCTTACTGCCGATGAAATAGCTAAGGAAGCCGAGTTCTTCTCTTTCGGAACGAATGATTTAACTCAGATGACATTTGGTTTTTCGAGGGATGATTCAGGCAAATTCCTTGAAAGCTATTATGAGAAAAAGATATTTGAAAGCGATCCGTTTGCAAAATTGGATCAGGTTGGAGTCGGCAAGCTTATTAAGATGGCTGTAGAACTTGGAAGGAAAACAAGGCCGGATATCAAGCTCGGTATATGCGGAGAACACGGCGGAGATCCATCATCTATTGAGTTCTGCCATAATGCAGGGCTGGATTATGTATCATGTTCACCGTACAGGGTGCCAATTGCAAGACTCGCAGCTGCACAGGCACAGGTAAAAAATCCGAGGCCGTAAATATTTGCAAGAATAACTTTCTAAAGCCTATACATCAAGGCTTAGAAGGTATAAATACAAAATAAAGTATGGGTATTGCTCCTTGGTGATTTAAGGACAGTACCCTATTTTATTAAGGAGAATGGCAAAATGGAAGAAAAAGAGATTGAATTTTTAGATAGCCTTAAGGCATGGCTTGAAGAAACAAAAGATACAAAATTAGAGGCGATGGATCAGTTCTTTACAGTACGAGTTCAAGATTATGAAGAGCATATGTCTACATGGAAAGATTCCTATAAGTGGATGGCCCAGATTATTCCAGAAGATGCAAAAGAACTGCTTGATATAGGATGCGGGACCGGCTTGGAACTGGACTATATTTTTAAGCGATTTCCGAAAATGAAAGTAACAGGCATTGATTTTGCAAAGTCTATGTTAAACGAGCTTGAAAGAAAGCATGCAGATAAGAATCTTTCGCTGATTTGTGAAGATTATTTTGTGGCGTCTTTTGGAAAGGAGCGTTTTGATGTGGCGGTATCCTTTCAAACATTACATCATTTTAAACCGGAAAAGAAAATCCTAATTTTTCAAAAGCTATATGAAAGTTTAAAAGATGGCGGCTGTTATATTGAATGTGATTATATTGCAACATCTAAGGAGCAGGAGGATTTACTGTTTGCTGAATGTGAACGTAGAAGAAAACGGGATAAAATTCCCCAAGATGTGTTTGTACATTTTGATACACCTCTGACTCTGGGTCATGAAATTAGTTTAATGAAACAGGCAGGGTTTGAAAAAGTTGAATTGATGGGATACAAAGGAGATAACCATACACCGATGATTGTTGCCACTAAGAAGTCGGCAACTGTTGACTAATATGCATTAACTTGCTTAAAAGGGTGCTTCTATTATGATTGCAGATGCTCGGGCACAGGTAAAAAGTCCAAGATAAGGTTAAAATAAAGCTCAGGTTAATTTCATGAGCTTTATTTTTGATGAATTTTCAAGAGTATAAAATAATGAACCTCACGGGAAATCATAAAACATTGTACTTGGTATTTAAATATAGCTTGAATCTATCACAAAAATCATCATGGTCTTTTTTTTGCTCGCATATTTTAAAAATAGCTGCATTAAATATTTTCTTGTTGCATTCTTTAATATTATTATAATAATCCCTGGATATCTTCCAGTATTTCTGAGGAAATTCCAGAAAAGAGTATAAAGCCAATAATTCATCTGATGAAAGGGATCTTTGACTCTCATAGTTTTTCAAAGTCATCATCAATATATTGAAATCCCAGCTTGTATTCTTTCGCTTTAAAATCCTTTTGAGAAATACACCAAGGTCATGTACAGGCAGATCTATCTTGCATTTGTCAAAATCGATTACGTAAAGCTTTCCGCCATCGGTTATAATAATATTTTTATTCACATAATCAAGGTGGCATATAGTATTAAAATCATCTGTAGTTTTTATCAAATTTTTACTATTTATTGTACTGAATATATGTACAGCATGTTGTGCCCTCTCGGAAAAATAGTCAAAATATCTTAAATATGACTTGGAAAAGTCATCTTTTAACGCCGAAGCGAGATTGTAAAATTGAAGAAGCTGAAGATATCTCCTGTTGAATGTCCTGTACCAGTTTGGAATATCCTTCCTAACAAAACTTCCTTCAATCGGTATAAAACCGTATGAACATTTATGGATTTTTCCGAGATTTAAAGAGGCTGCACATATATCGTCACCTATGTCATAATCACATTTTCTTCCATTTATCCAATCGGTTACAATAAATAGGTTGTTTTTATACTTTATATATCTTCCTCCGTGTTTTGTAGGGAGCATTGTGGGTATATTTATTCCGGCGTTAAAAAGCCATTCCATAACCGAGTATACAAAGAGAAGGCTTGCTTCATTAAAATATACCTTCTTCAAGCATTTTGGACCGGCATCTGTCTCGATTTTATATACCGCCCTTTGCTTATCCGTATCTTTAAACTTTATGGGGAGGATATTATAGACTTTAAATGAATAATTAGATAATATTGCTTTATTTATTACGTCATGAGGCAAATATTCTTTAATGCCCATTAAAACACCTCAAAAAATAAAACAAAATGTTCATTATAGTATATGAAAAGCTGTACGTGATATTCTTAACTTCGATTTGTAATCTGGAAATAAATAAAACTTGAAAATCTGGCGAATGAATGTTCAAAATAACATAAGCTTATATTACAAATTGAAGTAAATAAAAGAAGGGATAACGATATTTTTATCGTATATATATAAAGGTTTATTTCAAATTCAAAAAAATATAGGGAATGATGGAACAGAAAGGTAAATCAAACAGTATAAAAAGCAGCGAAAAATAGTAAAATATCACTATTGGAGCACTTATTAATTTCTTGTAATAGTTGAAAAGCCGTAAAGGTGAAAAATAGCGAACGAAATCTTCAAAACAATATTATTTGCTCTCACTATAATTACATGTTAATAACCAAGGAATATATATGTAGATTTTAAAATTTTATGATACAAATAAGAAGGAAAAAATAAAAATATATCGAACAATAATATATAAATGAGATGATGGTTAATGTATATACAGGAAGATAAAGTTGAAAAAATAAGGGAAAGCAATGATATTGTAGATGTTATTTCCGATTATGTATCTTTGCAAAAAAAAGGCAAGAATTATTTTGGGCTCTGTCCTTTCCATAAAGAAAAAACTCCATCATTCAGCGTCTTGCAGGATAAGCAGATATTCCACTGCTTTGGGTGCGGCGCAGGCGGAAATGTTATTTCATTTATAATGAAATACAGGAATGTTGATTTTATTGAGGCTGTTAAAATACTTGCTGAAAGAGCAAATATAGATATATATGAAGGCAATGATTATAATTATCAATTAAAAAAGGAAAATAAAGAAAAAGTTTATGAAGTTATTAAAGAAGCGGCCAGGTTTTTCTATAGGAATTTGCAAAAAGATCAAAGTGCGTTACATTATTTTAAAAACAGGGGGATAAGTTCAGACATCGTAAAAAAATTTGGATTGGGTTATGCATTAAATAGCTGGGATTCTCTAAATAAATATTTAACTGACAAGGGCTATAAACCGGATTTGATGGAAAAGGCCGGCCTTATAATTAAAAAAAGTGACGGGAAATATTACGACAGATTTAGGAATAGAGTTATGTTTCCTGTTTTTAATGTAGGAGGAAAAATTATCGGGTTTGGAGGAAGAGTGTTAGATGATTCGAAGCCTAAATATTTAAATTCTCCTGAAACGATAGTCTTTAATAAACGAAACAATTTATATGCCCTGAACATAGCAGTTTCAGGTGGCAATGATAGGAGGATCATTATAGTAGAAGGATATATGGATGCCATAGCCCTTCACCAGTATGGGATAAAAAGTGTTGTTGCATCGCTGGGTACTTCTCTTACTAAAGAACAGGCTAAGCTTTTAAAAAGATATTGTGATGAGGTTTTGATTTGTTATGATTCGGATGTAGCGGGGCAGACAGCGACTCTAAGGGGGCTTGATATTTTAACTGATGCAGGATTTAAGGTGAAGATAATATGTATACCTAAGGGTAAAGATCCGGATGAATATATAAGGGCAGAGGGTAAAGATGCATTTTTAAAATGTATTGAAGGTGCAATGCCGCTTATTGAATATAAAATAAAGCGAGAAGCTGAGAAATTCGATATATCAACAACGGAAGGCAAAATAGGATTTACTAATTCATGTGCCCGGATAATTAAAGAGACAAATAATCCGGTTGTCATTGATGCATATGTATCCAAAGTATCTTTAGATACGGGAATATCTGCCCAGGCGTTATATGATGAGATAGCAAGGGCAGAAACAGCAGATGGCGCCCATGATAAAAAAGATAGTGGGTATAATTATGATATTGATGGACAAAAATTATACTTAGAAGCTGCATATATCAAAGCTGAAAGGTTTATATTGTATATTTTATATTCAAGAAGGGAATTTTTCAGCTTGATTGAGAAAAGGCTTTCATGGGAAGATTTCAATGACGAAACATATAAAAAAACTGCTGAGATAATGTATAGATTTATAAAGAATGGTAAAAGCATAGTACCAGGAGAAATAATCGATTCTTTTAAGAATGATGATGAGATGAAAAAGGTAAGCAGTATTTTTAGCATGGAGCTGGCGGATGACAGCAATTTAGAAAAAATGATAAATGATTATATAGATTTGATAGATAAGACAAAGCTTAAAAAGATTAAAACCGATCTTATGCAAAAGATGAAGGTATATGAAAAAGAGGGAGATGTCCGGAAATCCGCTGAATTACTAAAGAAAATAATAGATATTGAAAAGCAACTTAAGGTGCGATAGTTTTGAAAGGAGGTAATATGCTTGAAAACAGGAAATACAAAGATGGGGATCGTAAAGCAGCTTATAGAGAAGGGTAAAAAGTCGGGAACGCTAACATATAAGGAAATAATGGATGCACTTGAAGAGATAGACTTGAGCCCCGAAAAAATCGAAAAAGTGTATGATATATTGGAATCGATGGGTATAGAGGTTGTCGGGGAAGCTGAGAATGCATCCAAGAATGCAACAGATGAAGATGAAAATATTGATTTGTCTCTGCCGGAAGGTATAGCTATAGATGATCCTGTAAGAATGTATTTAAAGGAAATAGGCAAAGTGCCGCTTCTTTCTGCAGAAGAAGAGATAGAACTTGCAAAGAGGATGCAAAGGGGCGATGAAGAAGCCAAAAAGAAGCTGGCAGAAGCAAACTTGAGATTAGTTGTAAGCATTGCAAAAAGGTATGTAGGAAGAGGCATGCTGTTTCTGGATTTGATACAGGAGGGAAATCTTGGACTGATTAAGGCTGTTGAGAAATTTGATTACAAAAAGGGATTTAAATTCAGCACATATGCTACATGGTGGATAAGGCAGGCAATTACAAGGGCTATAGCCGATCAGGCAAGGACTATAAGAATTCCTGTCCATATGGTTGAAACGATAAATAAATTGATAAGGGTATCGAGACAGCTTCTTCAGGAATTAGGCAGAGAACCTACCGCAGAAGAAATAGCAAAGGAAATGAAGATGCCTGCCGACAAAGTTAGAGAGATTATGAAAATCGCTCAGGAACCCGTATCGCTGGAGACGCCGATAGGAGAGGAAGAGGATAGCCATCTGGGTGATTTTATACCCGATGATGAAGCCCCGGCTCCGGCTGAAGCTGCGGCTTTTACATTATTAAAGGAACAGCTCATAGATGTTTTGGATACGCTGACTCCTAGGGAGGAAAAAGTATTGAGGCTGAGATTTGGCCTTGATGATGGAAGGGCAAGGACGCTGGAGGAAGTAGGTAAAGAATTTAAGGTGACAAGGGAGAGAATAAGGCAGATAGAGGCGAAAGCGTTAAGAAAACTCAGGCACCCAAGCAGAAGCAAGAAGCTAAAGGATTACTTGGATTAATATAAAATACAGAGGAAAAAAGAGTTAAATTAAATAATATTGCCCTGTTGATTAGATAAACTATTTTAACGCTTTGTTTTGAGATTTGAATTTATCGCCAAAAATAAATATAATGTGATTTGTCAAGTTAATTTCTGATATTGGGTGTATATTTTATATTCGAAGAATATTCTTCAAATAATCTTTATATACTCTCTAATATCCAGAAATTAGGGGCCTTTAGCTCAGCTGGTTAGAGCAACCGGCTCATAACCGGTCGGTCCGGGGTTCGAGTCCCTGAAGGCCCACCAGAAAGCTGTCACACGACAGCTTTTTTTGTATATGTTTCCCACATTGGAGATTTTCACACTGAGAGGTTCAAATAGGCTGAAATAAAGAGGATGTTTTATGCGTTTAACGCCAAGATTATTATGCACTGCAAGCAAAATAAAAAAAGGATCGCGGCCTGTTGATGTAGGAACTGATCATGCTTATCTGCCGATTTATTTAGTCGAGAATGGTATATGCAGCAGGATTATTGCATCGGATTTAAGGTATGGTCCTTTAAAGAAAGCTCAAAAAAATATAGAACTTTTTAATCTTAAGGATAAGATAGACTTAAGGCAGGGATTCGGTCTCTCTCCCATAAGAGCGGGGGAGGCTGATTGCGCTGTAATTGCGGGTATGGGCGGTTTGCTTATATGTAAAATATTGTCCGACGGTATAGATAAAGCGGATGATATGTCTTATTTTGTGATACAGCCCATGCAGGAAGTCCCGGAGGTAAGAAAGTATTTTTACAGTAGTGGATATACTATATATGACGAAGAACTTGTAAAGGAAAGGGATAAGATATATCAGGTTATTTCTGCCAAGCAGGGGCTTGAAATAATCGATGATAAAATATATTATGAAATAGGGAAGAAATTAATTGAAAAAAGAGATCCCCTGTTGAATGAATTTATTTCAGGTAAAATAATTAAGATAGAAAAGATAATCAAAAAGATAGAGAAAATCAAGACTTTGAACGTGCAGGATAAAATATTTTACTGCAGGACGAAAATATCAAGGTATGAGGAAGTGCTAAGATGTCTGTAAAATGCAAACAAATAATTGATATAGCCGAAGAGGTAGCGCCTGCTTATCTTGCGATGAAATATGATAATGTAGGGCTTTTGATAGGTGACGAAAATTCTATGATAAGTTCAATATTGATTTCCCTTGATATAAATGAAAAAGTTATCGATGAAGCAATAGAAGATAAATGCAATATGATAATATCACATCATCCCTTGATATTTAACCCTCTGAAGTCTATAAATGTCAGGGATCCTAAGGGGAAAATGATACATAAACTGATAAATAATAATATAAACGTTTATGCTGCTCATACTAATTTAGACTGTGCAAGTAATGGTATAAATGATTTTTTGATGCGCAAATTGGATCTTGAAAATGTTGAACTCATGGGCAGATGCTATAGAGAAAAGTATTACAAGGTTGCCGTATATGTACCGGAAGATTTTTCAGATAAAGTAAGAGAGGCTATGTGCAGCGCAGGGGCGGGTGCTATAGGAAAATACCGAAACTGTACTTATAATATTAGCGGGGAGGGAACATTTATGCCTCTTGCGGGGAGTTCACCTTTTATAGGCAATGTGGGGCATACAGAGCATGTCAGGGAAACCAAGGTAGAAACTATAACGGATTCAAAAAGATTAAACACTGTAATTTCAGCAATGCTCGGTGCTCATCCATATGAAAAACCCGCCTATGATATATACCTTCTGGAAAACGATTTTAAAACTTACGGATTAGGACGCGCCGGATATCTGGATAAAGAAATAAGATTTGGTGATCTATGTGAGAGAGTAAAAAAAATGCTGAATATCGAATATTTAAGAGCTACAGGCAATATAGAAAAGACCGTAAGGAAGGTCGGCATATGCAGCGGAAGCGGTTCAGATTTAATTGAGGAAGCATTCAATATAGGATGTGATGCATTTATAACGGGCGATATAACTTACCATCATGCATGCGATGCTGAGAATATGGGTATGTGCCTTATAGATGCCGGACACTTTGAAACTGAAAATGCATATATGCCGGAATTTTGCCGTATAATCAAGGGAAAGATTACAGAATGCAATTATGATGTAGATGTATTATTATCAAAGAAAAATAGCAGCCCATTTTATAAAGTATAGATTTTATCTATACTTTTTGTTTTTTCCAGGATGCAAGCTTTAGAATCCGCTGTATTAAAATTCGGCGGATCTTGGTTTGACACAATTTGAATAAAAATTGCATATTAAAGGAGTGATCTCTATGCTTCAACTTGAGCTTTTATGGAAACTGCAGTGTATCGATAAAGAGATAAATAATTTCAGAAAAGAATTAAAAGACAGGGATATCTTTGAAAAATTGAAAGAATTAAAGGAAAAATATCGCATTGAAATAGATGCAGTAAACAGCAGACAAAAGATATTACAGGATAACAAAAGCAAAGCCATAAGGCTTAACAGCCAGTTAAAATATGAAGATGAGAAGTTGAAAGAATGCAGTTCCAACCTATATAGAAGTGGTCAGAATATCAAATCCATAGGCGGTATACAAAAGGAGATTCAAAAGCATAAATTTTCCATAGACAAAATTGAAAATGAGCTTTTAGAGATTATGGATGGGAACGAAAAACTGGAAAAAGATTTAAATGATAGAAATGGTATAATATCGGATTATAAAAACCAGCTTGAAAATCTTAAAGAGACTTTCGTTAAGAAAAAGAGTGCAATCGATAAGAAGATCGAACAGAATAATAAATTAAAGAATAGCCTTATAAAGGACATTGACAGGGATTATCTAAATAAGTACAATGAAATTGCGTGTAAAAAAGGCAGTGCCGTATCGCAGGTAACAGACGGCATATGTATGGAGTGCGGGATGAAAGTTAATACTATACTGAGTGATGCATTGAAGAGGAAAGATGCCATATATTACTGCGAATATTGTGGAAGAATATTATATTTGGATTAAAATGAGGCAAGCAGGCCGGATGGTCGCTGCTGCAGAAAAATGCTGTAGGAGAGGAAAGTCCGAGCTCCACAGGGCAGGGTGCCGGGCAATACCCGGTGAAGGCGACTTCAAGGAAAGTGCAACAGAAAATTACCGCTGAAAAGATATGCTTTTTGCATATCTAAAGCAAGGGTGAAAAGGCGAGGTAAGAGCTCACCGGCCTTACTTAGGCAACTAAGAGGCCGTGTAAACCCCATCCGGAGCAAGATCAAATAGAGGAGCATAAAGGGGCTGCCCGTCCCGCTTCAGGGTAGAATCGCTTAAGGTATCTGGCAACAGATATCTAAGATAGATGGCCATTCAAGACAGAACTCGGCTTATAGACCTGCTTGCCAAATATTTGATTACTTTTTCATCAACAGGATCATTTAGCCTTATCTTCAATTCGCGATTTGAAATCAGGCATAAGTAGGATTATGTTATTTTGAGCAACGAATGAGCATTATGA